>SLHN01000167.1 GCA_007136145.1 Thioalkalivibrio sp. | reverse complement strand
GGGGGCAGTGCGGACCCGGAATACTAGGACCGGGCACCGCCAGCGTCAACGAAAAACAGCACGCTCCCAACCCCACTGGCACCGGCGCGGCTTCGCGTAGGGTGTCAATGAGCCCCAGCGAATTGCACCGCTCGAAGCCCCAAAGGCCAAGTATCCACCACCGCCGTCCCGGTGCGGTTCGGCTGCGCCTCACGGCACCCTACGCCGCGTCGCCAGGTCCGCGTAGGGTGTCAATGAGCGCAGCGAATTGCACCTCTCGAAGCCCGCACGTTTGTCGTTGCACCCCCAACGGCAGCATCATACCGACATGATCCCCGGACACCGATCGACCCCCACCCACACAGACCCGGCGAACGCCCCACCGGCATGAGCATGGACTTCGCGACCCTGGAGGCCCTGCGCCTGCGGCACCCGGCGTGGCGGCTGTTGCGTTCCGACCATGCGCCGCTGATGGCCAGCTTCCTGCACCGCGTGTTCGTTGCGCCCAACGTGCGCGTAATGCCTGCGGCTGACCTTGCCGAGGCACTCGAGGACGAACTCTTCGCGCTGCGCGAACGTCTGGGACCCGACGCCTTCCCCCGCTCGGCGATCCAGTACCTCGACGACTGGGCGAGCCCCGAGAAAGGCTGGCTGCGCAAGTTCTACACGCTCGGTTCCGACGAACCGCAGTTCGACCTGACCCCGGCCACCGAAAAGGCCATCGCCTGGCTCACGACACTCGCCGCGCGCAGCTTCGTCGGCACCGAATCGCGCCTGCTCACCCTGTTCGAACTGCTCAAGCAGATGAGCGAAGGCAGCGAAGCCGATCCCGAAAAACGTGTGGCCGAACTGCAAAAGCGCCGCGACGCGATCGACCGCGAAATCGAACAGGTGCTGGCCGGCGACGTGCCGCTGCTCGACGACACCGCGCTGCGTGATCGCTTCCAGCAGTTCATGCAGCTTGCGCGCGAGCTGCTGACCGATTTTCGCGAGGTCGAGCACAACTTCCGGGCACTCGATCGCCGGGTCCGCGAGCGCATCGCGCTGTGGGAAGGCTCGAAGGGTGCCCTGCTCGAGGACATCATGGGGGAGCGCGACGCGATCGCCGACTCCGATCAGGGCCGGAGTTTCCGCGCGTTCTGGGATTTCCTGATGTCCAGCCGCCGTCAGGAAGAGCTCTCCGACCTACTGGCCCGGGTGCTGGAACTGCCGCCGGTCGCGGAGCTGCGGCCGGACGCCCGCACCCGACGCGTGCATTACGACTGGCTCGAGGCCGGCGAGCACACCCAGCGCACCGTCGCCCGGCTGTCGCAGCAACTCCGGCGCTTTCTCGACGACCAGGCCTGGTTGGAGAACCGCCGCATCATGGATATCCTGCACGGCATCGAAACCAAGGCGCTGGCATTGCGCGCCGCGCAGCCGACCGGAGAGGTCATGGCGATTGCCGGCACGGCGGCGGAGATCGAACTGCCGATGGAACGCCCGCTGCACCGCCCGGCGATGAAACCGTTGATCGCCGATATCGAACTGGAAACGGGGGAGGTCGACGTCGATGCCTCGGCGCTGTATTCGCAGGTCGTCGTCGACAAGGCGCGGCTTGCCCGGCATGTCCGCAATGCCCTTCAGGAACGCTCGCAGGTGACGCTGCGCGAACTCATCGATGCCCAGCCGCTGCAGCGCGGGCTGGCCGAACTGGTCGCCTACCTGGAGCTGGGCCGCGCTCCGCTGAAGGTGGTGGTCGACGAGGCCAGCCCCGAGGTGATCACCTGGCAGGCGCTCGGCCGCGACGGGGCCAGCTGTACCCGGCGTGCCCGGATGCCGCGCGTAACCTTTGTGAGAGGATGATGGTGGAACTGGAAACCGGCCCGGAACCCGCGGGCGCGGAACTGCCGGCGCTGGCGGTCACCCTGCTGAAGGGCGTGATCTACCGCGAAGGCGACGAGCGGCTCTGGGCCGCGCTGCTCGATCTGCAGGCGCAGCTGCGGGATTACATGAACGTGCTGAACCTGGAACTCGTCCTCGACGAGGCCGAGGGCTATGCCTTCCTGCGCTCGCGTCCCGACGATCCCGAGGCCACCGGGCCCCGGCCGCCACGCCTGATCGCGCGCCGGCCGTTGTCGTTCCCGGTCAGCCTGCTGCTGGCGTTGCTGCGCAAGAAACTCGCCGAGTTCGATGCCGGCGGCGGCGACACCCGGCTGGTGCTGACCCGCGACGAGATCGTCGAGCTGGTACGGGTGTTCCTGCCCGACAGCAGTGACGATACGCGTTTCATCGCCCGTATCGAGACCCACATCAACAAGATCGTCGAACTGGGCTTTCTACAGCGCCTGAAGACCGCCGGTCCGGGAACCTTCGAGGTGCGGCGGATCCTCAAGGCCTTCGTCGATGCGCAGTGGCTGGCGGAATTCGACGACCGGCTGGCGGCCTACCGCGCGCAGTGGCTGGCGGAGACCGGCGGTTCGGTGGATGGACCGGAAGGCAAGGCCGGCTCGGCCGGTTCCCGCGACGAAGCTCAGGAAGGTGGTTCATGAATACAACCTCCACATTGCCGTCGGGGCGCGCGGAAGCAGCGACCGAGCCGCAAACGCTGGGTCTGGATTTCGTCGGCGACGATACGCTGGCGGGGTTTCGCCTGCAGCGGCTGGAAGTGTTCAACTGGGGCACCTTCGACAGCCGGGTCTGGACGCTTCAGCTCGATGGCCGCAACGGCCTGCTGACCGGCGACATCGGCTCCGGCAAGTCGACGCTGGTCGATGCCGTGACCACCTTGTTGGTACCGGCCAACCGCGTCGCCTACAACAAGGCCGCGGGCGCCGACAGCCGGGAACGCAGCCTGCGCTCCTACGTGCTCGGGCACTACAAGTCCGAACGCAACGAAGTCACCGGTGCCGCCAAACCCGTGGCCTTGCGCGATCACAACAGCTACTCGGTGATCCTCGGCGTGTTCCACAACGCCGGCTACGATCAGACGGTCACGTTGGCGCAGGTGTTCTGGAACAAGGACGCGCAGGGGCAGCCGGCACGCTTCTTTGTCGGTGCCGAGCGGTCGCTGGCGATCGCCGAGGACTTCGCGCACTTCGGCCCGGACATCACCCAACTGCGCAAGCGCCTGCGCGGGCTGGGCGCGCTGATCGAGGACAGCTTCCCGAAATACGGCGCCTGGTTCCGACGCCGCTTCGGCATCGACAACGATCAGGCACTGGAGCTCTTTCATCAGACCGTATCGATGAAGTCGGTGGGCAATCTGACCGATTTCGTGCGCAGCCACATGCTCGAGCCGTTCGACGTCACGCCGCGCATCCAGGCGCTGATCGCGCACTTCGACGACCTCAACCGTGCCCACGAAGCGGTGCTCAAGGCGAAGCGCCAGGTGGAAATGCTGGAACCGCTGGTGGCCGACTGCGACCGACACGAAGCGCTGGAGGCGGAGGCCCAGGCACTGCGTCAATGCCGCGAGGCATTGCGCGGCCATTTCGCGGCATTGAAGCTGCACCTGCTCGACAAGCGCCTCGCGGGCCTGAACGAGGACTGGCAGCGGCTGGATGCCCAGGTTCGGCGACTCGACGAGCGGCGGAATGCACAGCGCGTGCAGGTCGATGAACTGAAGCGCGCGGTGGCCGACAACGGCGGCGATCGTCTCGAGCGTCTGGCCGAGGAAATCCGGCAGAAGGAACGGCTGCGCGATGGCCGCCTGACCAAGGCCCGGCGCTATGCCGAGCTGACCGGCGTCATCGGCGAGCCGGCAGCCGACGACGAGGCCGCGTTCGCGGCACAGCGTGCCCGTTTCACCAGCCTGCGCGAGACGCTGCGCAATCAGGACGCCGATCTCCAGAACGCGCTTACCGAACAGGCGGTGAACCTGCGCCAGGGCAAGCAGGAACATGACGCCCTCGGCGCCGAGATCGACAGCCTCAAGCGCCGGCGCAGCAACATCGACGATCATCAGATCCGGATTCGTGCGGCATTGTGCGCGGCACTCGGTCTCGACGAGGACGCGATGCCCTTCGCCGGCGAGTTGCTGCAGGTGCGCGAGGAGGAACGGGACTGGGAGGGCGCCGCCGAGCGTCTGCTGCGCGGCTTCGGCCTTTCGTTGCTGGTGCCGGACGATCACTACCGGGCGGTGGCCGACTGGGTCGACCGCAGCCATCTGCGGGGGCGGCTGGTGTACTTTCAGGTGCGGCCGGTCCGGCGCGGCGATCTGCCCGATCTGCACGCCGATTCGCTGGTGCGCAAATTGTCGATCAAGCCCGATTCCCCGTTCTACGACTGGCTGGAGCGGGAACTGGCGCATCGTTTCGACGTGGCCTGCTGCGATACCCAGGAACAGTTCCGGCGTGAGCGGCGCGCGATCACGCTCGCGGGCCAGATCAAGGACCCCACGGGCCGCCACGAAAAGGACGACCGCCACGCGCTGGCCGACCGCAGCCGCTACGTGCTCGGCTGGACCAACACGGCGAAGATCGCGGCACTGGAAGCCCGATCCTGGCAACTCGAGACACGGCTGGCGGATGTCGGCCGGCAGATCAGCGAGTTGCAGATGCAGCGCAAGGGGCTGGAGGAACGCCTGAGTGCGTTGACCGGGTTGCAGGAATTCAGCGATTTCCAGGAGCTGGACTGGGCCGCGGTGGTCACCGAGATCGATGCGCTGTCCGCGGAGCGCCAACGCCTGGAAGCGTCTTCCGACCGGCTGCATGAACTCAACCGGCAGCTCACCGAGGCGCGCGCGCAACTCGAAGCCTCGGAGGTGGAACTCGACGGTGTCCGGGACCGCCGCTCGAAAACCGAGCAGAAGCGCAGTGATGCCGAGGTGCTGCGCACCGAGACCCAGGCCGCGCTGGAAGCCGATCCGCCGGACACGGCACTGCACGAGCGGCTCGAGGCCATGCGCGCCGAGGCACTCGGGGAACACACGCTGACGGTCGAGTCCTGCGACAACCGGGAGCAGGACCTGCGCGGCTGGCTGCAGAAACGGATCGATACCGAGGATGCGAAGGTCAAGCGTGCCCGCGACCGCATCATTCAGGCGATGATGACCTTCAAGGAGGCGTTCAAGCTGGAAACCGCCGAGTTCGACGCCAGCATCGAGGCCGCGTTCGAATACCGCGCACTGCTCGAAGGCCTGGGCCGCGACGATCTCCCGCGTTTCGAGGCGCGCTTCAAGGAGTTGCTGAACGTCAACACGATCAACGAGATCGCCAACTTCAACGCGCAACTGGCGCGCGAGCGCGAAACCATCAAGGAACGGATCGGGCGCATCAACGATTCGCTGACCCAGATCGACTATAACCCCGGGCGCTATATCGTGCTCGAATCCCAAGCGGCCCCCGACGCCGACATCCGCGATTTCCAGACCGAGCTCAGAGCCTGCACCGAGGGCACGCTGACGGGGTCCGAGGATGCGCAGTATTCCGAGGCCAAGTTCCTCCAGGTCAAGGCCATCATCAGCCGTTTTCGCGGGCGCGAGGGGCTGTCCGAGCAGGATCGGCGCTGGACGACGAAGGTCACCGATGTGCGCAATTGGTTCGTTTTCGCCGCCAGCGAGCGCTGGCGCGAGGACGATGCCGAGTACGAGCACTACTCGGATTCCGGCGGCAAGTCCGGCGGGCAGAAGGAAAAACTCGCCTATACCATCCTCGCGGCCAGCCTGGCGTATCAGTTCGGGTTGGAGTGGGGCGCCGTTCGTTCGCGATCGTTCCGTTTCGTGGTGATCGACGAGGCCTTCGGGCGCGGCTCGGACGAGTCCGCGCAGTACGGGCTGCGCCTGTTCGCGCAACTCAATCTGCAGCTATTGATCGTGACCCCGCTGCAGAAGATCCACATCATCGAACCCTTCGTGTCCAGCGTCGGCTTCGTGCACAACGAGCAGGGGAGGGCGTCCAGCCTGCGCAACCTGACGATCGAGGCGTACCGCGAGGAAAAGGCAAGGCTGGCGGTATGAACTGGACCCGCCCGGAGGACCTGCGTGCGCAGCTGCGCCGGTTGTGGGATCGGGGGGAACTGCTGGCCGCCTTGGTCAGCGATCAGGATCCCTTTCCCCGCAGGCTCGTGCTGAAACGGCCGACCTCGTCGGAAATGGCCGGACGCTTCGACGCGGTGCGCGTCTGGATCGCCTCCCTGCGCGACATGCGTTGGTGCCGGATCGAGTGGCGCGAGTTCAACCATCGGGTCTTCGGCGCGAACCGGGTGCCGCACGAGGCATGGGTCGACAGTCTCGACAACGCGCTGACGTGGATCGGGAAACAGCGCGAAGCGGCCCGTTTTCTCGGTCTTGTCGAGATAACCCGCGTGCGTCAGCCGGCGCTGGTCGACTGGTTGGCCCGGCGGCCACTGCGGGCACTGGAACTGGCTGGCGACTGGAAGCGGCTGCTCGACATCGTCGAGTGGCTGCAAACGCATCCGCGTCCCGGCATCTACCTGCGGCAGGTCGATATTCCGGGCGTGCACAGC
>SLHN01000215.1 GCA_007136145.1 Thioalkalivibrio sp. | reverse complement strand
AATCCACCAGCAGCACGTGCAGGCTACGCGGGCCATGGGCACCGAGCTGGATCGTCAACTCGATGTCGGCGGTTCGCGATGGCCCGGTGATCACGTTCACGGTCCGTGGCCAGCCCTGGTCACCCCGCTCTCGCAACGCGGCCCACACCAGCTCCAGGTGTGGCACGAGATCCTCGGTATGCAGCACCACGATGTGGTGGTCGGGGAGGAAGTTCAGTGATGTCGGGCTCTCGGGTCCGGACAGCAGGACCAGGCTTCCGTTCTCCGCCACACCACGCCATGCCAGGCTGACACCGGCGAGATCCTTGCCCCGCGTCGGACCGAAACCAGCCTGAATACCTGCCGCGGTCCAATCCAGCGATTCCAGCGAGGGAGCGACCACTGCCTCGTGAGCAAGACCATGTCCGGAGAGGTAGCCGGCCACGGCTCCGGGCACTTCGGCCAATGCCGTGATCTCGCTCATCGTTCCGGAAACTTTTTCCAGCCCAGCGCGGAACACCTGTGACAGGGATCCCTTCGGCAGCGCCGGGAGTAATGGAGGGCTGTCGGTCGCGCCGTTGCGCGCGTCCAGCGCCCGCCGTACATCGTCTCCCAGCGGACCGCGTCCGAGCCCCCGGCGGATGGCTGCCAGCACGGTCTCGCGCCCGTTCACTGTTTGCGCTCCCGTTGCCGACGCTTCCAGACAGCCATGAATGTCTCGCCCTGGGGCGCGGGCAGATCGCGGCCGCCCTTGAACCAGCTACCGGCCAGCGGCATGCGGGTGAAACGCCCCTTGCGGCCCGCAAGCAGCGCGAGCATGCGTGCCTGCACACGTGTGCCCAGCCGGTAGATCCGCGGATGCGAAGTGAACCAGACCCAGGCCGCCAGCCCCCAGCGCAGCGGTTTCAGGCCGAGACGCAGCTGGTATTCGCGATGGCGCAGCGTGCGCAACAGGTCCGGCAGCGGAATCCGCACCGGACAGACCTCGGCACAGTGACCGTTCAGGGTGCAGGCGTTAGGCAGGTTGCCGGCCTCCTTCAAGCCGACGCTGAGCGGCGTGAGAACCGACCCCATGGGGCCGGGGTAAACCCAGCCATAGGCATGGCCGCCGATCGCGCCGTACACGGGACAGTGGTTCATGCAGGCGCCGCAGCGGATACAGCGGAGCATCTCGCGGAAATCGTCCGCGAGCATCGACGAACGACCGCTGTCGACCAGCACCACGTGATATTCGTCGGGGCCATCGGTATCGCCCGAGCGCTTCGGACCGGTACTGAATGTCGTGTAGGTCGTCAGGTCCTGCCCGGTGGCGCTGCGCGCCAGCAGCCGCAGCAGGGTGGTCGCATCCTCGGCGGTAGGAACGACCTTTTCGATCCCGGCGGTCACGATGTGCACCCGCGGCAGAGAGCAGGTCAGATCGCCGTTGCCCTCGTTCGTGACGATCACATTCGTGCCGGTCTCGGCAATCAGAAAATTGGCGCCGGTAATCCCGACATCGGCGGCAAGATATTTTGCGCGCAGCACCTGGCGCGCCTCATTGACCATCTCGGGGACTTCGGAAAGCTTCCGATGCAGTCCGTACTTCTGGTGATTCTCGTGGAACAGGTCGGCGATCTGACCACGGGTCTTGTGCACCGCCGGAACGATGATATGACTGGGCGGCTCGTGCGCGAGCTGGATGATGTACTCGCCAAGATCGGTCTCGACCACCTCGAAGCCGGCTTCTTCGAGCGCGTCATTGACGCCCACCTCTTCGCCGACCATGGACTTGCCCTTGGTGATCATCCTCGCGCCGGCGGCACGGCAGATGTCGACCACGATCCGGCGCGCGTCCTCGGCACTGGAGGCCCAATGCACCCTGCCGCCGCTGCGCTCGACCGCGTCGGCGTACCGCTCGAGGTAGTGATCGAGATGTTCCAGGGTATGATTTCTTATCGCAACCGCCCGGTCGCGCAGGGCATCGAACTCGGGCAAGCCGTCGACGGCCCTGGCCCGTTTTACCGCAAACCCGTCCTTGGCACGGTTCAGCGCCACCTGCAGCGTCTCATCCTGAAGCGCCTGTACCGAACGTTCCTTGAATGCGTGGCTCAACGGCTGCATCAGCGCGGCTCCCCACCCGAGCCAGGCGGATCTCCAAGCCCCGGAACGTCGGCGATACCCGCCAACACTTCGGCAACGTGGTAGACGTGAACACCGCCACCTTCGCGGCCAAGGCGCCCGGCAATATTGAGCAGACAGCCCAGATCCCCGCCAAGCACCACGTCGGCACCGGTTGCGGTAATCGCGGCAGCCTTGTCGGCGACCATGCGACCGGAAATCTCCGGGTATTTCACGCAGAAGGTGCCACCAAAACCGCAGCAGACCTCCGAATCCCCCATTTCGCGCAGTTCCAATCCGTCGACGCTGGCCAGCAACCGGCGCGGCTGCTCCTTGATACGCAGCGCCCTCAAGCCGTGGCAACTGTCGTGATAAGTGACCACCCGACCGAACGATGCCTGGACCGCGGCCATGCCACGGACGTCGGTCAGAAACGAAATCAGCTCGTGTGTCTTGCCCGCCATGGCCTCGGCGCGCTGCCGCCAACCGGACTCCGACGCGAACAGGCGCGGGTAGTCGCGCAGCATGCCGGCACAGGACCCTGAAGGCACGACGACATAGTCGAATTCCTCGAAAGCCTCGATGGTGTGCCGTGCGGTCTTCGCGGCACCAGCGAGGTCGCCGTTATTGTACGAGGGCTGACCGCAACAGGTCTGGGCCTGCGGTACCTCGACGCTGCAATCGGCTTGCTCCAGCAACGCAACTGCGGCAAGTCCGACATTGGGACGGTAGATATCGGCGAGGCAGGTGACGAAGAGGCCCACTCTTGGGCGCCCGGGGGTAGCAGGCATTTCCGTGGCAGCGGTCATGTCCGACCCGCGACGATGCCGATCCGCCCCTGGCGCTGAAGGGGCACCACAGGCATGGCTGCAGAGCTACGCATATCTGGAATCATCCGCCGGACGTTGGCCTGATCTGTCCGGACTTTATAGCCGAAATGGAGACCATCCGAAAGGAAACCGGGCAAATTCTTTCGTCGTGCCAGTAGACCGCGCCGAAAGTTCAGTGGCTATGCGGAACGGTCGGAGCCGCCGGAGCAGAAAGGGCCATGGAAGGAACAGCCGACCCATTTTCAGATCTGCCCAACGCAGTGCCGACGCCCTCGGCGCAGCCCTCCGGCGCTGAACTTCCGGCATGGCCTGCCGGGTATCCGTCGGGCCGTGTGCCAGCGCTTGCAAGTACGTAGACTGGACACTTTCGGACACGAGAACCCACCTTTGACACGTAAGCGCTCAGAAGCTCCGGGAGACCTGCTGGAGGAAGCCGATCTGCTCGATGCCCCTGGCGGCAAGTCGCTGCGCCTGCGCTTCCAGGGTCGGTTCGAAGGCCGTATGGTGACCTGGCTGGCGACGCTGCGTGCCCTCGACGACCCGTGCGACACGGCCACCCCGAACTACATCGAGGTCGGCATGAACGGCCCCGACGGCATCCCGATCACTGTGGGCCTCGATGTGGATCGGGTCGATCTCCCGACGGTGCGCAAGGCCATGATCATGATTCGCCGCTACAAGCGACTGCGCCGTGGGCGCCACGAGTACGGCGGCCGTGACGCGAGTTGAGGTTGTTTTACTCGCCTCCCGTGGCAAAGGTATCGACATCGTCGGAAGCCAGCAACATTCGCGGTGGCCGCCTCGGCTCCAGCCAGAGATAGGCGATCTGCCCGAACTCCCGCGCCAACCGATGCAGGCGTTCGATACGGATACCAGGAACCAGCAGGCTCATTTCATCCGGCCATGCGCCTGTCGGGTCCGAAGCATAACCAGGAAAGACTTCGAAACCCTCGTCCCGGAGCAGCCGCCAAAGCGCCTGATGGCGGCGCAGATTGCTCAGAATCGTCAGCGACCTGCTGCCCGGATTGAAGGCTGTAAGCCAGCCCGCGGGTCCGTGCTCCAGCAGCCACATGGCCAATGGTTCCGGAGCCGTCTGATCGACCCGGAAGCGACAGACCCGGGTTCCGATCGGAACGACATATTCGGCGGCGCGGTAGGCCGCGAGCAACATGGGATCCACTCCTGTCGGGATCTTGGAAGGCACGCTTCACTTACCTCTTGGTGGCCTCATTGTGCCGGCAACGCAAATCCGCGGCCAAGCGAGCTGAGTCGGGAAAGACCTTGGTCTAACTCATGGGATCCGCGCAAGTGCTCTGTTGAAATCACATGCAGACCTGCGCGTGCCATCGAGCGGACGTCTTCGTCCAGAAGCCCACCAACTGCATTTCCAGAAGGAAACGGTCAGTGTACTGCGTTCACGACCCCGCGGCCCTGGGAGGGCGGCGCTGCGGACGCATCGAAGGCTTGCGCCCCTTCGACCCCCTGCCGCCGCCGGGCCGGGATTCTCCGCCCGATGCGGCGCCGTTAGGGCGGTTGCGCTTCTCTGCGTCGACGATCTGGTTGACCGCGGCCAGGGAGATCTCGAGTTCGTTCAATTCATCCCATTCGGCCTCGCTGCGCTTGCTGTCCGGGATCGCCAACAGTTCCTGCAGACGGCGCCGCGGAGAGGCTGGTTGAGGTTCGTTCATTACGGCATTTTCTCCTTCATCGTTTCGGGAAAGCACGGCCCAGGCGCACGCGCCCGCGTAGCGACCGTTCGGCATCACAGCCGGATCCGCGCTCGGGGAGGCGGCACGGGTTCAGGGAACCGTGGGCATCAGCACGCCCTCGCTCCAGCGCTCTGTCAAGGCGGCATTGCCGAATACCACAACACCGCCCAGACAGAGCACTAGCCGCGTGTCGGAATCAGGTACCCGTAACAAGCCAGTGGGAGAGCGCGGACGGTCTTTCACGATTTCGGGGCGCCTAGGAGCCTGCCGGACTTGGGCTGCTCCGAGTGGCGCCGAGCAACTGGAAACCAGAAAAATGCGCTACCCGTCCCACCAGTGCGGCAGGGGTTCGCCTGCGTACAATGGGACGCGATCAGCCACGATTGACCGGCCGATCATTCGCTCCTTCCCATATTGTAGCCCCGCCCGAATAAAAAAGCCCATAACCCCTCGCCGATGAGCGGCGCGCAGAGTGTGGTCGCGCTACCATCGCGTTGGTTGGCGAACGGGATGACACCCGTCACGGAAGCTTTCGCAACAACGCGTCGGGCGCCGTCGTCTCTTCCCGACTCCGGCCAAGGTCCATTGGCGCAACCGACGGGCCCGCCAGTCCACGAAACCCCACCGAAAAATCGAGGCCGGTCAGGTCGCGATCGACGCGGACCCTCTCGAAAAGGGCGAGGGTAGGATAGGCCCCACAGGCCTCGCCGGGATCACAGATCTGACGATCGTCGTTCATGTCGGTACCCGCCGCGATCCGATATTCGCCCTCTGGCACATCCTCGAAACGGTACGAGTATCTCCCGTCCACCAGATCCACCCCCCGCTCGGCAACGCTCTCACCAGCCTCATTGAGCAACAGGACGTAGATGCGACCCACGGTATCCACGGCCAGATCCGGAGCCGCAACGCGCACCAGGACCGAAACATCCAGCACCTGCCCGCCAGGCTCGGCCGTGACCCGGATCGTTCCTTCGTGTCGACCATCCACAAGTCCTTCCCGTGTGACCCGGACCCGATACGGGCCGACCCCGGCTGAATCGACGTTGTAAGGCTCAACGGAAAGCCACGGAACATCCGGGTCAAGGTCTGTCACCCGCAGCACTCCACCACCGGCATTGCGCAGGGAAAACACCAAAGCTGTCTCCGTGAATCCGAATTCGAGCCGGGCAGGGACCGCCGATAACCGCGGCGCGGCTTCTTCCCCGGCATCCCCGCGAGCCGCATCCAGTAGCTTGAAGGCGTTGATCTGGCCCCAACCCGTCGCGCTGTCCCAACCCGCTGGAGCTATGTCATCCGTGATCCAGCCCGACTCCATCCACTGCGCGAAAAGATCGGGAGCGAGGCCCGGCATCACTGACCGGGCGAGCGCGACCGTACCAGAGGCGACGGCTGTGGCCATCGAGGTCCCCTGATAGAAGGCGTAAGCAGATCTCGGACTTCCACTGCTATCATCGACCAGAGTGCTCAGAATGCCGTCCCCATAGCCATCGCCGGTCCGGTCCACGCGCATGTCGCCGCCCGGCGCAACGAAGTCGAGCGCGCCACCAAAACTGCTGTAGGGCGCCCGCTGGCTGATCGCATCCGTGGCGCCCACGGCGAAGACCGCTGGATAAGCGGCCGGAAAGGCCACCTCCCCGGCGCTGTTTCCCGAAGCGGCGATCACGAAGATTCCCCGGTCGCGGATCTCTTGAAACAGGTCCGCATGGGCTTGCACGAAGGAGCCACCACCCAGGCTCAAGTTGATGATGTCAGCCGGTCGCGCCGGAACGGTGCCTGAATCGTTGCTCATGCCAGCGGCGTAACGTACCCCCTGCAAGGTT
>SLHN01000015.1 GCA_007136145.1 Thioalkalivibrio sp. | reverse complement strand
TACCCGGGCGGGCCCTGTTCATTACCACTACTTCCAAAAAAGCCGCTTTGGATCCCGAAGCACGGGATCCGATTTACGCTGCATGGCTGCTCAGGGCTTGAGCACCTTCTGCACCAGGTTCTGGCGCAAACGGTAAGCATCAGGCATACCCGAGCCCAGCAACGGACGCAGATACATACGGAACGCATCGGTGACATCGGTGCCGGACTCCGAGATGAACTCATCCGGCATCACCTTGGTCTTGCCAGCAACGGCCTCCAGCGGAGCCAGGCGGTAATCCACCGAGTAGAAACCCGTGCGCTCGATCACGACCGAACCGTCGGTATCCCCCCACATCGCAAACTGCACGGCCTTCTCGCCCACTTCCCGCGCTTCGCGTTGGTCGACGTCGGATACGCAGCCGATAAAGGAGCGCTGCACGTACCCGAAGGTGTCGCCGCGGACCCGCTTCACCCCGAGCTTTTCGCGGATTTCATCGCAGAGCATGTCGGCGAGTGCCCCGGTACCCGAAAGCTGCACGTTGCCATGATCATCCTTCTCCACGTTCTTCGCGAGCTTGAGCGCAATCGGCACACCCTCGGCATCATGGATCCCCTCGCTGACCGCCACCACGCAGCGACCGTAGCGGTCCATGGTGGCCTTCACGTCGGCCAGGAACTTCTCCACGTCGAACACGCGCTCGGGCAGATAGATCAGGTGCGGCCCATCGTCGGGGAACTTCTTGCCCAACGCCGAGGCCGCGGTCAGGAAACCGGCGTGCCGCCCCATCACCACGGCGATGTAGATTCCAGGCAAGGCATAGTTATCGAGGTTCGCGCCGATGAAGGCCTGCGCCACGAACCGCGCTGCCGAAGGAAACCCCGGAGTGTGGTCATTCTCGACGAGATCGTTGTCGATCGTTTTCGGGATGTGAATGCTGCGCAGCGGATAGTTGGCCTTCTTCGCCTCCTCGCTGACGATGCGCACCGTATCCGAGGAGTCGTTGCCTCCGATATAGAAAAAGTAGCTGATTTCGTGCGCCTTCAGAACCTTGAAGATCTCCTGGCAGTACTTGAGATCCGGCTTGTCACGAGTGGAACCCAGCGCCGAGGAAGGGGTTTCCGCGACCATCTCGAGATTGTGCGTGGTCTCCTGGGTCAGATCCAGGAATTCCTCGTCGACGATGCCGCGCACGCCATGGAACGCCCCGTAGACCAATTCCACGTTGTTGAATTTCCGCGACTCCAGAACCGCGCCAACCATCGACTGGTTGATAACCGCGGTCGGGCCTCCACCCTGCGCTATCAAAACCTTGGCCATGCCTTCCTCCTTTCTTGTATTGAAACTTGAAATACAAAGAGATTATCTCCCCGCCAATACCGGGGCCCGGATCGTGGGCGACTATACGCGATCCGCCAACAACCGGGTAGAGGCGAATCAGGGGGTACCTATTCGGGAATCTGGCGAACTGGAAATTTTTGTCTATGATAGGGGCTTATGAATGCTAACGGACTGACCGATCCATTCGGTCGCCGCATCGAATACGTTCGGGTGTCGGTGACCGACCGCTGCGACCTGCGTTGCTTCTACTGTATGCCGCGCGGATTCCGCGATTTCGAGGAGCCGGCCGACTGGCTCACGTTCGACGAGATCGAGCGGGTGATGGCGGCATTCGCGCGCTTGGGCACGCAACGCATACGGCTGACCGGCGGTGAACCGCTGGTGCGCAAGGATCTGCCAGTTCTTGCTCGCCGCCTCGCGGCTCTCCCTGGCGTGAACGACATCTCGATGTCGACCAATGCAACCCGGCTGGCTCGATCGGCGAACGAACTCGTTGCCGCGGGCGTCCGCCGCATCAACGTGAGCCTGGACTCGTTGAAACCCGAGGTCTTCAAACAGATCACCGGGGGCAAGCTGGAGAAGGTGCTGGATGGGCTGATGGCGGCAAAGGCAGCGGGATTCGAGCCGATCAAGATCAACATGGTGATGCTGGGCGGCATCAATGACGACGAGGTCGAGGATATCGTCGAGTTCTGCCTCGAGCACGGGTTTACGCTGCGTTTCATCGAAACCATGCCCATGGGAGAGACCGGCCGCAAGGCGATCGGAAGCTACGTCGACCTGCAAACGGTGAAGGCGCGGCTTGAACGCCGCTATGAACTCCTCCCCGGGGTGATGCCGGGCGGTGGCCCGGCGCGTTACGTCCAGGTCGCTGGCAGTTCTCTGCGAATCGGCTTCATCACTCCGATCTCTCAGCACTTCTGCGCGACCTGCAACCGCGTCCGGCTGTCTGTCGATGGCACGATCTATACCTGCCTCGGCAACGAGCACAAACTGGAACTGCGCCCCCGATTGCGCGCCGGATGCTCCGACGCCGACATAGAAGACGCTATCCGTGAGGCCATCGCGCTGAAACCCGAGCGCCACGAATTCAAGGAAAACCCGGACAAGATCATCCGCTTCATGTCGATGACGGGCGGTTGACAGGAAACGAAACGACAGCCACCCATCGAGGCAGGGATTCAATCCACCCAGATCGTTTTCGCATTGACGAATTCACGGATGCCGAGCGCCGACAGTTCTCGCCCGTATCCGGAATCCTTGACGCCGCCGAAGGGTAACCGCGGATCACTCCGGACGATCCCGTTCACAAATGCGCAGCCGCACTCCAACGCTCGCGCGACCCGCTCGCCCCGCGCACGGTCGCGGGTCCAGACGCTGCCGCCGAGCCCGTAACGAGAAGTGTTGGCCATGGCGATCGCCTCCTCCGCATCGGCCACACGGGTCACGGCCGCCACTGGCCCGAAAGTCTCCTCGTCGAAGGCAGCCATCCCGGGCCGTACCCGATCGAGCAGCGTAGGCGCGTAGAAATACCCGTCTTGATCCAGCGCCTGCCCGCCGGTCACGCAGACGGCCCCCGCTTCCACGCTGCGACGGACCTGGTCGTGCAGATCATCTCGAAGATCCGCGCGTGCCAAAGGACCGAGATCAGTGTCCTCAGCCATCGGGTCCCCGACCGTCATTCGCTCGATACCGGCCTTGAAACGCGACACGAAGTCGTCGGCGATCGCGGCGTCAACGATGAATCGCTTGGCCGCAATACAGGTCTCCCCGTTATTCTGAAAACGAGCCTTCACCGCCTGCTCCGCAACGTGATCCAGATCGGCATCGTCAAGCACGATGAAGGCGTCCGCACCTCCCAGCTCCAGCACGGTTTTCTTCAGCGCCTTGCCCGCCGTGGCCGCGACGGCACGACCCGCGCCCTCGGAGCCGGTCAGGCTGACACCGCGTACCCGGGGATTTTCGATAACCTGCGCGACAGCGTCCGAGCCGATCGCGAGGTTCTGAAACACACCTTCTGGATACCCGGCTTCATCAAACAGTGCCTCGAGAGCCGCCGCGCAACCGGGAACGTTCGACGCATGCTTCAACAGAACGGTGTTGCCAGCGAGAGTCGCCGGAATCGCCTGGCGCATTGCCTGCCAATAAGGGAAATTCCACGGCATCACCAGCAATACCGGCCCAAGCGGCTGCCATGCCACCAGTGAGCGACCTGCGTCAGTGGCAATCATCTGGTCGACCAGAAAGCCCGGGCCATGGGTGGCATAGTACTCGCACGCCTGCGCGCATTTCTCGACCTCCGCGCGGGCCTCGACCATTCGCTTTCCCATCTCCTCCGTGGCCTTGCGCGCCAGCGGCTCGACCTGCTCCCGCAGCAGATGCGCCAATCGCTGCAAATATTCAACCCGCTTGCCGACACGAAGTCGCGCCCACTCGGAATATCGCTCCGCAGCCAGTATCACCGCACGATCGATCTCCACTCTCCGAAGTACCGGGTAACTCCGAATCCGTTTTCCGGTGGCGGGATTGACACTGATCAGTTCGTCGGTCATCGGCAGATCTCCAGCGGGGCTCGCGCCATGTCGCTCATCGGCGCGGGCGTGGCTGACCACAGGGATTATAGCAGCGCGCCTTACCGGTGATGGCATGCCACCCCTGGCAAGGCGCGCTACTATAGGAACAATCACCACGAATTCAGGACGAACGTGCCATGGCGATCAATCATGTTTCCATCCTCGGCGGTACCGGCTTCGTAGGGCGACATATCGTGACACGGCTCGCCGCAAGGGATATCCGCGTGCGCATCCTGACCCGGCATCCGGAACGGCATCGGGATCTCAAGATCATGCCGGAAGTGGAACTGGTCGCTGGCGATGCGCATGATCCGGCAACGCTGAACCGCTTCTTCGCCGATGCCGGCGCGGCGATCAACCTGGTCGGAATCCTGAATGAAAAAGGGCGGGACGGATCCGGATTCCGCCGCGTCCATACCGAGTTGACCGAGAAGGCGCTGGCCGCGGCCGAAGCCACGGGCGTCAAACGCTTCGTGCAAATGAGTGCGTTGAAGGCGGACATGAAAGACCCTCCCAGCCATTACCTCCGCAGCAAGGCCGCTGCCGAAAAAGCGGTGTTCGCCACCACCGCTTTCCCGGTCACGGTGTTCCGGCCATCAGTGATCTTCGGCCCCGAGGATTCATTCATGAACCGCTTCGCGGGGCTGTTGAAGTTTTCACCATTCATGCCACTGGCTGGCGCCGATGCTCGATTCGCACCCGTGTTCGTCGGTGACGTCGCCGACCATTTCGTCGACTGCCTCGATGATCCCGCCACCCATGGCAAGGGCTTCGAACTCTGCGGTCCGCGAATCTACACCTTGCGTGATCTGGTCCGTTACGCCGGTCGCCTTACCGGGCACCGTCGGCCGATCATCGCGCTACCTGCCTGGGCCGGAAACGTGCAGGCCAGGATGCTGGAATTCGTACCCGGAAAGCCGCTGTCGCGGGATAATCTGGCGTCACTATCGGTGGATAGCGTATGCACCGGCGAAACCCTCCCCTGTCCGACCCTGCTCGAGAGCGTCGCTCCGGCCTACCTCGGCCAGGAGGGACATCAGGCCCGCATGCAGCGTCTGCGTACGGGTCAGCGCGAATAAGCCATGGAAACGTTTCTGGTCGGCGGCGCGGTACGCGACCGCCTGCTCGGCCGGCCGGTGCACGAGCGCGATTACGTCGTCGTCGGAACAACCCCGGAGGCTATGGAAGCCAGGGGATTTCGCCCTGTCGGACGCGCCTTCCCGGTCTTCCTGCATCCGAAGACGCATGAGGAGTACGCGCTGGCGCGTACCGAACGCAAGACCGCTCGCGGCTATCATGGCTTCACTTTCAACGCGTCCCCGGAGGTCACCCTGGAGGAGGATCTTCAGCGTCGTGACCTCACGATCAACGCGATGGCCGAAACCAGCGATGGCCACCTGATCGATCCATTCGGCGGCCAGCACGATCTCGAATCACGGGTGTTGCGCCATGTATCCACAGCGTTTGCCGAGGATCCGGTCCGCCTGCTGCGCCTGGCACGTCTTGCGGCCCAACTGGCACCGTTCGGATTTACCGTCGCCAAAAGCACCCACGATCTGCTGCGTGATCTGGTCGCGAGCGGGGAAGTGGATGCGCTGGTCCCGGAACGGGTCTGGGCGGAATGCGAGAAGGCGCTGGCCAGCCCGGCGCCGGTGCGCTTTTTCGAGATCCTTCGCTCCACTGGAGCACTCGATGCCCTGTTTCCCGAGGTCGCTCGACTGTTCGGGGTGCCGCAGCCACCGCAATATCACCCGGAAATCGACACCGGTGTTCACACTTTCATGGTCCTGGAACAAGCCACCCGGCTCAGCCCAAACCCAGAGGTACGATTCGCAGCACTCACGCACGATCTGGGCAAGGGCAACACCCCGACTCACATCCTGCCCGGGCATCACGGCCACGAAGCCCGCGGCGTGCAACTTATACGCGGCCTGGCGCAGCGCCTGCGAATTCCAAAACGCTACCGGGATCTGGCGATAAAGGTTGCCCGGCATCACGGTCTGGTTCACCGCTTCTTCGAACTGCGCCCAGGCACGGTACTGAAACTGCTCGAGGGTCTCGACATCCTGCGCCGCCCGGAAGGCCTGGAACCGTTCCTGGCCGCGGTGGAAGCCGACTTTCGGGGCCGCTCCGGATTCGCCGAACGCGCCTATCCTCAGGCGGACGCCGTACGCGAGGCAGCCCACGCGGTAGCTTCCGTGTCTCCCGGGCCATTGCTGGAACGAGGCCTGCGGGGTGAAGCGCTCGGCGAGGCACTGCGGCGAGTCAGAACGGCGGCCATTGCCGCACTGGAACTGCAGGGGCGAGCGCCCGGAAGCGACGGCTGATTTCCACCCACTTGCCTCGGGAAGTGGGCCACCGTACCCTTCGCGGGTTGCATTCTTCCGAGAGGATCGTTCGATGGATTTCGCCCAGGCGCGCAGCAACATGGTGGAACAGCAGGTACGTCCATGGGATGTACTGGATATGCGCGTACTGGACGTAATGGAGGCCCTGCCGCGCGAGCGGTTCGTGCCCGCGGGGAGGGAGGGTCTCGCCTATGCCGATACCGAAAT
>SLHN01000062.1 GCA_007136145.1 Thioalkalivibrio sp. | reverse complement strand
TCCTCGAACCCGCAATGGGTGACCACCGCGTCCGGTTGCAGCCGGCTGTAGATCGCGACTCCGCTGTAACCGGGTCTTTCCGCATCGACGTAGGCGCAGTGATAGCCATCGGGATGAAACACCGGGTCGGCCAGTTGCTCGATGCGGGCCTTGGTCTCCTGCAGGCAGACGACGTCGGAACTGGTTTCGGGCAACCAGTCGAAGAAACCCTTGCGGGCGGCGGCCCGTATACCGTTGGCGTTCAGACTGAGGATTCGCATGGTGCGGCAAGATACCCTTGCCGTGCCGCACAGGGAAGCCCCGTGTCGAATGGGTCATGCATTGTCCGGTAATCACACCATCTGGTTCGAGCTCGAGCAGAGACTGGCAGCCTGAATCTTTCCGTGGTCGGCATGGCGCTTACACCGTATCATCCGATCGCAAGATCAACGGCCCTGACCTGCGGAGAGATTGTGATCCCGTCGCCACGCAACCTGCTTTCGCTTGCAGCGCTTATCGTTTTGGGTGTGGCTGTTGCCGCGGTGTTGGTCGCCCTGAGGTTTCCGGTGCTTGGGGTCGTTCTCGCGGTCGATGCCGAGGGCGGACTCCGCGTAGTGGCGGTGGACGCCGACTCTCCGAATCAAGGTCAAGTGTTTGCTGGGTCAAGAATCGGATTGCTCCACGATGTGGTGCCTGGCCCCGACCTTCTGGTCGAGGAACCGGATCAACTCGGGGATTGGACTCGTTACAACGCACTGGTCAGCGATCTCAATCGCCTCGATCGGGCGCTGGCCGAAGGCAGCATCGCGGTTTTGGTGGACGGGGAGATGCGCTGGTGGACTTACAGGGAGCGCAGGATCGGCGATCTCCCGTTGATGTTCTGGTTCCAGATCATCGTTGGTGGTGCCGGATTTCTCGCGGCCGCCGGAGTGTTCGCCTATCGGCCCCGAGAACCCGCGGCCCTGCATTTTCTGCTTGCTGGCCTCGGGATGCTCACGTTTGCGACAGCTGCGTCCATCTACAGCACGCGCGAGTTGGTGATGAATGGCGACCTGTTGCGGCAGTTGTCCTCGTTGAACCAGTTCGGGGCGAACTTCTTTACCGCAGCCCTGGTTGCATTACTCTGGGTCTATCCGAGCCGTCTTTCCCAGAAGGTTCCAGTCGTACCCGTTGCATATTTTCTCGGCGTGCTTATCTGGGCGGGGTTTGCCTCGCAGATCTACCCCGGCATCGGCCTGGTCTATCTCATGACCCTGCTCCTGTTTGCGTTGAGCTTCGTGTTCGCGGCGCTGCAATGGCGCCAGACGCGTGGTCGCCCGGTCGAGCGGGCGGCGCTGAAATGGTATCTGCTAGCGATTTATCTCGGCACCGGACTCTTTGCGACCCTGATTCTGATTCCCGTTGCTCTCGGAATCGAACCGCCCGCAAGCCAGGGGCTGATGTTCATGGTGTTTCTGATCATGTTTCTGGGTATAGCGCTGGGGATACTGCGGTATCGGCTGTTCGACCTGGACCGCTGGTGGTTCGGGGCGTGGCTTTGGTTTCTTGGCGGATTGGCGGTAATCCTCGTCGATCTTGCCCTGGTCATGTTTCTCAACATGTCGCAGTCGGGAGCGCTGCTTCTCGCTCTGGGGCTTCTCGGTTGGGTTTATTTTCCGGTCCGGCAATGGGCCTGGTCGCTTCTGATGAGCGAGCGTAGTTCGCGCGCTCGGCAGCAATTGTGGCTCAGGGAATTGGCAGCCGCCGCTGATGAAGAATCCCTGCTGCTGAGATGGCACGCCGCGCTTCGTAACGAATTCGATCCCATGCAGCTGACGGTTGTCGCGGAGACTGTGCCGGGACCGCGTATCGAGGATCATGGGCAGACACTGCTGGTGCCGGACCTGATCCCGGGACAGGGGGTACGCCTGTGCTTCCCGGACCGGGGCGCGCGCCTGTTTCGACGCGAGGACCTGCACACTGCAGAATTCCTCTTCGGCCTGATCGGCATGGTGCGCGACGCAATGCGTGAACGCGAGGCCATTGTCCGTGGCGAGCGGCAACGTATCCGCAGGGATCTGCACGATGACCTCGGAGCCAAACTCCTGTCGCTGGTTTATATGAGCGATCCCGAGGGTCAGCGTGTTGCCCGGGCGGCCATTCAGGATATGCGGGACATCCTTACCGCGCTGGACGCCGAGGATCTGACGCTGGAGGAGGCCGTGGCGACCTGGCGGGCCGAGGCGCAGGTCCGCGCGGAGGCTCATGGTTTTGCGTTGGACTGGAACGACACAGGCTTGTCGGGCCTTGCTCAGGGGAAGGACCCGGAGGCGCCGAGACTCAGCGCGCGCCAGCATACCAACCTGACCCGCATTATCCGTGAGGCAATCACCAACGCCATTCGCCATGCCGGGGCCGAGCGGATTCAGGTCGATCTGCGCATGCAAGCCGGGGAATTGGAGCTCCGGGTCGAGGATCAGGCGACTCTGGGGCCGAGGTCACCGAAGGAATGGATCAGGGGTGACGGTACCCGCCAGATCGTGCGTCGAGCCGAGGATCTGCAAGGCAGCGCGCAGTGGGAGATGACGGCCCGCGGCATTCGCCTGGTGATTACGGTGCCACTGCTTACGGACCCGGTGGCGGATCGCGACCGTCATGTTCCGCTGCACAGAACGTCTGTCGCTTACCAGAGAGGACAGGCGTGAGGGCCGCGCGCTGGTGTCAGGTTGATTGCGATCACAAATCGCCGCACCCGATCATCAACGCCGAAAGGCCAGTAGCCCAAATCCGATGGGCTGCCAGATCTGCCCTTGCCACGGCTGAAGATTGCGCGGATCGAGCGTAGCCGGGATTTACACGCTACTTTATCGACGGTGATACCAGGCCCCGCCGCATTGCTTCCAGGGCAGCCTCCGCACGCGAATTGATCTGGAGCTTCTGGTAGACGTTCTTCAAGTACCCCGAGGTGGTATTTGGGGTTACCCCCAGCATCTCGCTGACCTTGCGCACACTGTACCCGCGCGCGATCAGGCTCAGAACCTCCTGCTCGCGTGCCGATAAACGGGGTTCCCGTTCGTGGGTGCGGAGATCGAAGAAGGCGATCATTTTACGTGCCATTCTGGCCGACAACGGCGGCCGACCGCCCGCGGCTCCGCGCAACGCATCGATGAACTCCAGATCCGGTTCATCCTTCAGGAGATAGCCCTGTGCGCCGGCCCGCAGGGCGTCAAACAGGTGTTCATCGTCGTCGAAAATCGTGGTGACGATCACCATGGTTTTCGCCAGCAGGTTCTCCCTAAGCAGGGCAATGCCCTCCCCGTCGGGTAGCCCCAGATCAAGGAGCGCGATCTGCGGTTCATACGTGTGTAGCAGCTTGCGCGCGCTTGCGAGGGAGCTGGTGGTAACCGCCTGGATATCCGGGAAGGCCTGTTTGAGTCGAGCGTCCATCACCGCCGCGACTTTCGGAATGTCTTCGATGATGAGTCCGAGCTTCATCTTCCTTCCCCTCGCCGCATGTGAGCCATTCCGAATCATGCCTGCGGACGGCAATGCGGCATACCCCCGGAACCGGGGATATGCCTCCCCCCGCCCCCCCTGTTCGGGGCTGCCGGCCTCGCGGATTCGATGGCACCGTTTCCCTTGCTCTGCAAATCGTTGAACCAAGGTGCCCATGATCGCGGAAGCGCTCCGCACGGGTATCCGCGTGACTTGTACTCAACACCGACTGGAGGCTTCATGAATTTGACATGGCTTATCCGCGCGACCGGGCTGTTGCTTCTCGTGTTTCTTGTCGCGGGCTGCAACAGCAGCTCGTCCGGCAATTCGAGCGCTGAACCGGACACTTCGGAAGAAACGCCGGGCCCCGAGCCGGGTCCTGAGCCGGGCCCCGAGCCGGGCCCCGAGCCGGGCCCCGAGCCCGGTGACGGAACGGCAGGCAGTTGTTTCAACTCCGACCTTTTTGCATCTGGCACGGTCTGGACCATAAGCCTTTTGACGACTGGTGACGGCTTCGAGTCCACCAATGAGTCCACCACCACGGTGGATGGCCCTGCGACCTTCAACGGGCAGTCGACGATACGACTGTTCGGGAACTCCACATCACCCGAAGGTGCCACGAACTTCGAGTCCTTCGTTGGAGTCGAAGGGCAGCGTTCCCTGGTTTTTGGCAACGTGAGTGAACCGACCGCTCCCCCTGAGGCGGCGGGAACCGTTGTTACAACGGTGAACGACCCGGCATACTTGCGCCGTTTCGACCTCGTGGCCGGTCAATCCTATAGCCAGACCTACCGTCAGACGGTCACGGTCACCAGCCCGCTGACAGGTACCCTGGAAACGGGTCAGACAGTGGAGTCGGAAATCACCTTTGTTGGTCTGGAAACAGTCGCCGTTCCCGCCGGCACCTTCATAGCCTGTCGCTTCGACGAAATGGAGACCGTGACAACCGATGAAGGCCTGTTAGACATCGGGGGCGTGCAGGTTCCCATTCCCGCCGTGGTCACCGAGAGTGAGTCGAGCACCTGGATCGCGGTGGGTAACGGACTTCCGGTGCAGTCCACCGATGAAGACTCTACGACTGTGATGACGGCCGCTCAGATCAACGGGGTTCCGGTATCGGCCCCCTGAGTATCTGATTGCCGAAGTACGGCACGGGTAGCCGCAATCGGGGTGTCCACAGGGCGCCCCGCTTTTTTTCCTCCAGCACGGTTCCTTCATCCGTGCATGATGAGGGCCGCACCACTTCCGCTCTTGTGCCAGAATTCGGGTTTTTCGGAGGTTGTGCGCATGTCAGCGAAAGAATTCCTCGGTTATTGCCTGCACCGTGAGGTGCTTCGCTTCGGCGAGTTCACGCTGAAATCCGGGCGGGTGAGCCCCTACTTCTTCAACGCAGGCCTGTTCAATCGTGGTTCGGATCTCGAACGGCTGGGGCGCTTTTACGCGGATGCCATCGTAGCCAGCGGACTCGATTTCGACCTGATCTTCGGGCCTGCCTACAAGGGAATTCCACTGGCGGCGGCGGTAGCGATCGCGCTGCATGTGCACCATGGGCGTGACGTTCCCTGGGCCTTCAATCGCAAGGAGGCCAAGGATCACGGCGAGGGTGGGAACATTGTCGGCGCGCCACTGCAGGGTCGGGTGCTGATCGTCGATGACGTGATCACCGCGGGCACCGCGATTCGCGAGTCGGTCGAGATCATCCGCGCGGCCGATGCCGCGCCGGTGGCGGTGGCGATCGCTCTGGACCGTGAGGAGCGTGGCCGCGGCGATCGCTCCGCCATCCAGGAGGTCGAGAGCGAATTTGGCTTGCAGGTGATCCGCGTGGCCCGCCTGACCGATCTGATCGCGATGCTGGAGTTGGACGGACGTGACCCAGGTAGTCTCGCGGCTTTGAAGGACTATCGGGACCAGTACGGCGTCTGAGCGGGACGTCGCCTCGGTTCCTCGGGGCAGATTCTCCAATCTGCCCCGTTACGTTGTCTACTCGCCGTGGCCGCGTTCGGCCAGCCAGGCGCGCATCTGCTCGATCTCCGCTTTCTGGGCCGTGATGATCTCTTCGGCCAGTTGGCGAATCTCCGGATCCGCACCGTGTTCCAGGACCACCCGTGCCATCTCGATGGCACCGACATGGTGCGGGATCATGCCTTTCACGAAGTCGATGTCAGCGTCCCCGGTGAAGGCGATGTTCATCTCCGCGTGCATGCGGTCGTTCACCTCCCGGTAGGCGCGGGTCGAGGCGGGCTCGTCCTCCGCGGGTGCGCGGACGTGGCCGTGGTGGTCGTGCCCATGTCCGGCGTGATCGGCCCCATGCGCGCCATGATGACCATGGCTCGACGCCAGCACCGGGGACGCAGAGGCCAGGGTCAGGATTGCGATCGTTGTGGCAAGTGCGTTGGTTGGCTTTTTCATGTTTCATTGCTCCTTGCGTTTGCGTTACAGACTGGCTGAGATGTTCGATGACGACCGTCTGGTCGGACGCATACCGGTAGACGGGTAGTCGGAAAGTTCTCACGTGGTTGCGGTGCTGCAAGAAGCTACTGCATCGACGCCTCGGTTGCCAGAGGCCACTCGCTGCTCGGACCACAATGAACACCAATTGTTCGCATTCGCGCCGACGGCGATAGCGTTCGCCTCACAAAGGGTTACCGAGGTGCGGCTTCTTGCAAAGCGTGCGATGCTTCTATAGCGTCAGGATTTCGCACCACCAAGCTGGGGGTGCCGGTGGCATGCCGGCTGAGAGAGTCCCCTTGAACCTGATCCGGTTTGCACCGGCGGAGGGAAGCTTGCCGCGGCCCGCAGATGCCGCCCCTGTTTCCTCGCTCCGCCCTCACCCGAGGAAACACGATGAGCGCCATTCCCGAAGATTTCATCCGCAGCACGGTCCGCGTTTCCGAGGCCGTGACCCGACCCTTTCCAAACTCGCGGAAGATCTTCGTCGAGGGCAGTCGGCCCGACATCCGGGTGCCGATGCGGGAGGTCTCCCAGGACCCGACCCAGGCCTCGATGGGCGCCGAGGAG
>SLHN01000056.1 GCA_007136145.1 Thioalkalivibrio sp. | reverse complement strand
GGACGTTCGAAGGTGCTTGAAAATTCCCCGTCTGCCGGCTTGATTATATGAAAAATTCGAACTATCAGGGCTTTCAGGCGTGCAATTTCAGGATCGTGACGGGTATCGCTCGAGTAGCGGTCACGCTCGGCGTTCCTGCTTTGTTCCCTTTGTGGGGCTATTGTTTCAACGACTTGCGAAGACCACGCAGGTGTCGTGGGGACGCGGACCTCTTCGGTGTCATCCGATACGAGTGACTGATGAATCGTGAGGTCCGCGATTGACGTGAAAAAAAGTGATGGGCATGCTTTGCTCGACGGTCAACGGAAGGCAGCGATTGTTGCCAGCAGCATCTGCCAGGGAGGGAAGTATATGTATACCTTTAATTTTCGTGTCGGTGAGACGATTCGCATTGGTGATATTGCCACCCTTGTCGTTCATTCGGTCGAGGAGGAGAGAATTCTTTTGGCCGTCGACTGTGAAAGAGATATAGAGATTCTTCCAGTACTCGATGATTACCCCGGTGGTGAATTCGCGGATTGACACTGATTTCCTGCCGATGCGTTGGCGAAATCAATGGGGTCGCGCGGCAGCATTATCTCGGTTGTCTTACCCTTCAGCATGCCTGATTGATGATAGCCTGTATCAGTCCTTTGGCTGGCTTCAGTTCTGTGTTCTGACTCAGCGGGCGTTCGAGTCTGGGGTGGCCTATTCACAGCGGACCTAGCAGCCCAAGTCCGACAGGCTGCTAGGCATAAGCGAAGCGAGGTTGCCTCGGATGGTCGTGCTCCTGACCGCGCTTGGTCTGTCTCTCGCAACGATTCTTCTCGGTGTGTTTTTTGTTCTCCGGACGCGGGTGAGATTTGTTCTGGAGCTTGGGAACGGGAGGGTCCGCGTCAAGCGTGGCGATCCACCATCCAACTTTGTGCGCGGCTGCGGCGAAGTGGCGCGTTTCCATGGATTGACGCAAGGTACCGTATCCGGGATTCGGACTGGGAACGGCATTGAACTGCGATTTTCTCCCGACATCCCCGCGCGAGCGCATCAGTCGTTCCGCAATGTGTGGGAGCCGCCGACATCGGGACCGGGTGGCGGCAGATCTGTTGCCTGACCGCGGCCGCGAAGCCCCGAGCTGGTTCTCGCGGGATTGACGACTGTCCACTTCCTTTCGAACGTCGATTGACAGGCTTGTCTGGAGTGTGGGGCCGGCAAGGGCTGTGTGATAGCATCCCGGCAGATGTTTGGCGTTGGGGGAGTTCTGTGAAGGTCATGGTTACCGGTACGGCCGGTTTCATTGGTAACGCCCTGGCGTTGCGACTGCTCGATCGCGGGGACCAGGTGGTAGGTGTCGACAATCTGGACCCGTATTACGATGTGGGCTTGAAAAAGGCCCGTTTGGCGCGGGTGGCGGGCCATCCACATTTCACCGATCTGCGTATTGACATCGCTGACCGCGGGGCGGTTGCTCGGGCCTTCGCCGACCATCGGCCGGAACGCGTGGTGAACCTGGCTGCCCAGGCCGGGGTCCGTTATTCGCTGGTCAATCCGCATGCCTATGTGGACACTAATCTCGTCGGTTTCGTGAATATCCTCGAGGGGTGTCGGCATCAAAAGGTGCAACACCTCGTGTTTGCCAGTTCTAGCTCGGTCTACGGAGCCAACACCAGGCAGCCGTTTTCGGTGCATCAGAACGTGGACCATCCGCTGAGCCTGTATGCCGCGAGCAAGAAAGCCAACGAATTGATGGCCCACACCTATGCGGACCTGTACAACCTTCCGGTGACGGGGCTGCGGTTTTTCACGGTGTATGGCCCCTGGGGTCGACCGGACATGGCGTTGTTCCTTTTCACACGAGCCATCCTCGAGGGCCGGCCGATCGATGTCTTCAACCACGGGAACCATCGCCGCGATTTCACCTATATCGATGACATCGTTGAGGGTGTAATCCGGACCCTGGACCACGTGGCCGCGCCCAACCCGGAATGGAACAGTGCCATACCCGATCCAGGGAGTAGCCGAGCCCCGTATCGGTTGTACAACATCGGGAATCAGCAGCCCGTCGAATTGATGCGGTATATCGAGGTGCTGGAGGATTGCCTGGGGCGCAAGGCCCAGAAGAATCTACTGCCACTGCAGCCAGGAGACGTTCCGGATACCTTCGCGGATGTCGAGGATCTTGTGCGTGATGTGGATTACCTTCCGTGCACTCGGGTGGAGGATGGCATTGCCCGGTTCGTCGATTGGTACCGCGAGTTCTATGCGGTTTCCGAGTAGCGGAGTGGCGTCGTGTTTCAGCCTCCGTCTCAGGAAGTGATTCCCATCCGCCCGCCTGCTCCTGGGCCGTTTCCGGTAGCTGACACGGCCATGTACATCTCCCGGGGACAAGAATGGTTCAGGCGTCCGGTGCCAATGAGCGTGGCGAATCGGGCCACCCGGGGTGCGGAGGCCGGGGTTCGCTCAACGAATCCGGTGAGTTCCTGATGTGTTTCGGTTTCGCCTCACGGCATCCTATTGGTACTTTCACGCAAAGGGGGACTTGCCGGCAGAGTGGGACTGGTTGGGAAGGTAAGTCATCTGGGGTCAGGCGCCAACCCGCAAGCGAGGTGCTGCAACTGTGAGGCATTGGTACGCCGTACATTGCAAGCCGCAGCAGGATGAGCGCGCGGAAACCGAGCTGATGAAGCAGGGGTTTGAAGTCTTTCGACCCCGGGTACGGGCGCGACGCCGGATTGGCCAGCGGTACCGTGTGAAGGTGGAATCCATGTTTCCCCGCTACCTGTTCATTGCGTTGGATGACAGCGATCAGGATTGGTCGCCGATCCGTTCGACCCGGGGCGTGACCGGTCTGGTGCGCATGGGCGGTTGCGTTCCCGTGGTTCCGAGCGCTGTCGTGGACGCCTTGCGCGCACGTACCGATGCCGAGAACTGCATCGACATGAGTCCGGCAGACGGCTTCGCACCAAATGACCGTGTGATGATCACAGAGGGGCCACTGGCAGGATTCGAGGCGCTGTTCGCGGCGCGAAACAGTCAGGAGCGGGTAGTGGTGCTGCTTAACCTGATTCGGGTCACGCTTCCGGCGCACGCGATCACTCGGGTCTGATGAAGGCCCCCTACCATTCTGCTGAAGGCGTCCCCGGTCACAGTCGTGCGACTGTCGCGAAGCAGGTCGTGCGACTACTGAAGCGGTATGGGACACTTTCTGCAGAATGAATTTATTACACAATCGGCGCGAGCCAGGACCGAACGGATTCGTCCCGGAAAATCTGGCAACGGGTGATTCGCGTGCCTCGTATCCTCAACACTAGCTGGAATCAACCATGAATCTTACCGTCATTGGCTCGGGCTACGTCGGTCTAGTTACCGGTACCTGTTTCGCAGAGATGGGACACCATGTTACCTGCGTGGATGTCGACGCACGCAAGGTGGAGAATCTGAATAAGGGTATCCTGCCGATATACGAACCCGGGCTCGACACCATGGTCCGGAACAACGCTCGTGCGGGGCGCTTGACCTTTACAACATCGCTGCGGGAAGCGATGCGGACATCGAATATTCACTTCATCGCGGTGGGCACACCACCCGGGGAGGATGGTTCCGCCGATCTGCAATATGTTCTGTCGGTGGCACGCGAGATCGGGGCCAATCTGGAAGATTATGCGGTCGTGATCGACAAGTCCACGGTGCCGGTGGGTACGGCCGAGAGGGTGCGGGAAGCGATCAACGTTGAATTGCTGCGCCGGGGCAGGGAGATCGAGTTCGACGTTGTTTCGAACCCGGAATTCCTTAAGGAGGGCGCCGCGATTGATGACTTCATGAAACCAGATCGGATCGTCGTTGGCGCCGAGGAAGAGCGTGCGATCGAAATCATGCGCGAGCTTTACGCGGACTTCACGCGCAGCCACGACCGACTTCTGGTCATGGGGGTGCGCGACGCCGAGATGACGAAGTATGTCGCCAATGCGATGCTCGCGACCAAGATCTCGTTCATGAACGAGGTGGCGAACCTGTGCGATCGCATGGGTGTGGACGTGGAGAATGTGCGTACCGGCATCGGTTCCGATAGCCGGATCGGCTATTCGTTCATTTACCCTGGCTGTGGGTATGGCGGGTCGTGCTTTCCCAAGGACGTAAAGGCCCTGATCCGCATGGCGGCTGCCAACGGCTTTTATCCCAGACTGCTCGAGGCAGTCGAGGCCCGAAATGAAGAACAGAAAGGCTATCTGTTCGGCAAGATCGCAACACATTACGGGCCCGAACTGAAGGGCCGCGTGTTCGGCTTGTGGGGCCTGGCGTTCAAGCCGGGGACCGATGACATGCGCGAAGCCCCATCCAAGATCCTGCTGGGGCAGTTGCTTGAGGCGGGTGCGCGGGTCCAGGCCTACGACCCGGTCGCGATGGACGTGGCTCGGGAGGAATTGCCCGCGGAATGGTTCGCCGATGGTCGTCTGACGCTCGTCGACCAGCAATACGCCGCACTGGAGGGCGCCGATGCCTTGGCGCTCGTGACCGAGTGGCGCCCTTTTCGCCACCCGGACTTCGGTATCATGCGCCGCCTGATGCGCCCTGACCCCGTCATTTTTGATGGACGGAATCAGTACTCTCCCGACAATATGGCCGCGGATGGTTTCGTCTATTACGGCGTGGGTCGTTAGCGTGAAAGTCCCCTGCAGGGTGCCGTGAGGCGCAGCCGAACCGCGCCGATACCACGCCGGCCGGCCTCCGGGTCTCGACCGGTTCAATTTGCTGCGCTCATTGACACCCTACGCTTGGACCTTTCATGGTTCGGGGTGGCCGCCGGCGCCATGACGCTTAACGTGAAAGCCGCGACCATTTCCGGGCCGTGCGATTCCAAGGGGGGCATTCTGGCCGATGATCGGCTTTGATGACCGGGGTTGGCCTCTTCTGGTCCGCTGTAGATTTGCCGATTTGGTTCATACGCCTTGACCGGCGTCGTGGGGAGTGCCCCGGGAGGCAGCATGATTGATCTTTCCTGTTTCATGGCCTACGACATACGCGGTCGCGTCCCCGACCAGCTCGATACGAGCCTCGCCCAGCAGATCGGGCGGGCCTTCGTGGCCGAACTGGGGGCGCGGCGGGTGCTGGTAGGCCGTGACGTGCGGTTGGAAAGCCCTTCGCTGGCCGCAGCGCTGATTCAGGGTCTGACCGAAAGCGGGGCGGATGTCATCGACATCGGGCTGTGCGGGACCGAAGAGGTCTATTTCGGCACAGTGCACCATGGTTCCGACGGCGGAATCATGGTGACCGCGAGTCACAACCCCAAGGGCTTCAACGGCATGAAGCTGGTGCGCGATGGCGCGCGGCCGATCAGCGGTGATAGCGGACTATTCGCGATCAGGGACCGGATTCTGGCGGAATCCGGGGAAGCTGCGCCGACCTCGTTGCCGCGGGGAGGCTTCGGGCAAGGAGTGCGGGGCCAGGTCGTCATCGATACCGACAAGTCCGCCTATATCGAACATCTGTTGGGGTATCTCGACCTCGGCACCTTGCGCCCGTTGAAGATCGTTGCCGATCCGGGCAACGGGGGTGCCGGACTGGTCATGAAACAGTTGGTGGAACGGCTGCCGCCGCTGCAGTTCGAGTTGATCAACGAACGCCCTGACGGAGAATTTCCCCATGGGGTTCCCAATCCCCTGCTACCCGAGCGGCGAGCCGCCACGGCGGCGGCGGTTCGGAAGCATGGGGCTGATTTCGGGATCGCCTGGGACGGCGACTTCGACCGCTGTTTCCTGTTCGATGCCGACGGTCGTTTCATCGAGGGGTATTACCTGGTCGGGCTTCTGGCCGAGGTCATGCTGGCCAAGCATCCGGGGGCACGGGTTCTGCACGATCCCCGGCTCACGTGGAACACCATCGAACAGGTGGAAGAGGCAGGGGGTGTCCCGGTGCAATCGAAGACCGGGCATGCGTTCATGAAGGAGCGCATGCGTCAGGAGGACGCGGTGTACGGGGGCGAGATGAGTGCGCATCACTACTTCCGCGATTTCGCCTACTGTGACAGCGGTATGATCCCCTGGATGCTGATTGCGGAGCTGATCGGCCGCACCGGGCGCACGCTTGCCGATCTGGTCGATGCCCGTATGGCGGCGTATCCCTGTAGCGGAGAGATCAACTACAGGGTGGCCGCAGTGCCCCCGGTGATCGAGCGCGTGCTCGATTACTTCGCCCCGGAGAGTCCGCGCATCGATCGCACCGACGGTATCGGTCTCGAATTCGCGGATTGGCGATTCAATCTGCGCGCGTCCAACACCGAACCTCTGCTTCGTTTGAACGTTGAGACACGTGGGGATGCGGCGGCGGTCGCTCGTCATGTCGACGAGATTGCCGATCTCATCGCGAGCGCTTGAAGCGCTACCGCGTTGTAGAGGTCGGAATTCGGATGGCTGGATGGCTGGATGGCGGTGGCCGCTGACTTTAGGCGATTGCCGAAAAAAAAGATACCGGATACCGCCGGATTTTCGTTCGCCGGCAAG
>SLHN01000235.1 GCA_007136145.1 Thioalkalivibrio sp. | reverse complement strand
TTCGTGGACGACTGGTGGGTCGCCGCGCCGTCGAGCCGCAATCGACCTCCCGCGCGTGTCTCCGAAGGGCCCTTGCCGTGCAACGGAATCAACAGGTTCAGGTCCAGGGTACTGCGCCCCACGGGCCGCACTCCAGCCAGGTAAGGACCGAACCCCCCCGTGATGCCGGCCTGAAACAGATATGCTGGAAGGTCCCGAACCGGGCCCTGCGCCTGCCCACGGATCTCCAGTTCCGGCTCCTTCAACATGTTCCCGACCATGACCGTGGTATCACTGACCGTGGAATCCAGAATACGCCCCGCACCCTGTTCGACGCGGAACCCGGCGTTATGAAACAACAACGTCCCCGACAGTTCTGTCGCCTCGGGCCAACCCCGTTGGTAATCAAGCCGCCCATCCTCCACGACTGCCCAGACGTCGAACACGCCCTGGTTCTCGACAAAGGGGAATTCGAACGGATTGCCATGAAAAACCATGCCTCCGTCGGTCACTTTGCCTTCGCGTATGCTTTCCACCAGCCAACGGTAGGTCTTCGCCGGAAGCCTGTGTACCGGCAGATAGTGGGCTACCTGACTACCCTCGGCGCGCAGAAAACGCAGGGCAAGATCCAGATGCGGGGCCGAGCCCAGATCGATACGCCCCCGTCCTTCCAACGTGGCGTCCTCGTTCGTCGCGAACATGTCCCGCACCGTCAGGCTCCAACCCGATTCGTCCCGCTGTGCCGCCAGCCGCGCCTGCAGTCGGTTCAGCCATAGCTCATGGGAAAACAGCGCGGGCATCTCCAGAACGAGGTCGCGGCCGTCAAGCACCACTGCTCCCTGATCGGCGTCCCAATGCAGGATGGCATCCAGACCGACCACACCCGGGACCTGCCCCGTGGGGCGAACCTTGAGGCTGCGAACCTCGGCGTCCGCTACCTTAACGCGCCAGTCAGTGCCTGGCCGCACCAGCTCCAGGTACACCCGATCGAGACGGCCGGAGGGATCGGCGGCCTTCAGGAGCCCGAGATCGGGGATCCCGGAAAACCGAAGCCCCGCCAGGGGCCACGCATACAACTGCAGGTCAACCGCGGCCGCGCCGATCACGACCCGGCCCAAGCCTTCGTCATGGTCAGGCAGCCGGTACTCGAGACGCGCATCCCCAGCTCCGGGCGTGGTCGCGACCCACTGCGACACAACCTCGGTGGACTCTCGGCGCCACTGAAAACGGTGGCCCACGGCATGCCCTTGCCAGCGGCCATCCCTTATTGCGAGCAGGCGGCTGTCATGCTCGCCCTCGAGAGACCGGACCCGGCCGTTGTCCAAAGTAGCCCATACCCGCACTGCCGAAGTTCCAAAGACACTGCCCCAGTCATGTCCTCCGAGCCCGCTCCAGTAGGGGAGCTGCAGGTCCTGCGCATCAAGAAAGAACTCGATACGGTCGGGACCCGTTGGCGGTACCTTGATACCGACCTTTACAGCACCGCCGGCCTCGGGAACAAAGTCACCCTCGCCCATCAGGCGCAGCCCCGAACGATCGGAGCGCAGCATCAGCACAGCCACGTGGAGACCGGTCTGAATACCGGTGACAGCGTCCATCCATTCCAGACTGGCATTTTCGATCTGCAGCCGTTCCATGCCCGAAAAGTGGCGGCTCCAGTCGATCGCCAAGGAACCGGTGCCGCCGAAGCGCCACCCATGGACATCCCAGATACCCGCTTCGTCGCGTTCGATACGAAGGTCGATGCCGGTCAGACGCGCCTGGCCCAGAACTGGGGCGCCAGCACGCAGACTGCGCAGCGGTGCCAGGCTGACTCCCAGCTCACGGGCGACCAGCGGGTTGCCGTCAGGCACCGCGATCCGCACCTCGCTGGCAACCAACTCCGGCGTCCAGCCCGACCAACCGACGCGAAGCGAGCCCAGTTCGACTTCGCGATCGATCAAGGCCTCGACCCGATGCTCGACCAATGCCGCGAGACCGTCCCATTGCGGCAGGAACACCCGCAATGTCAGCAATCCCAGCGCCAGCAGGAACAATATGGGCGCCAGCAATGCCAGCGTTACCCGAAGGCTACGACGGATCATCGGCCGCCGGCCCTCCGAGGCCGCGACGGGAACTTCCTTGCACGAGGGTGGCAAACATGAAACCGATACCAGCGCGTTGACGGGAGCCGAGGCATGCCGGTCGGCACGGAGACCCGATCAAACGAAGACCACGTCGAACTGCTCCTGCTGATACAGCGTTTCAACCTGAAACCGAATCGGCACACCAACGAATTCCTGCAACTCGGCGAGGCTCGACGACTCTTCATCAAGCAGCAGATCGATGACATTCTGCGAAGCGAGTACACGGAGTTCCCGGGCATCATATTGGCGCGCCTCACGCAGGATCTCGCGGAACAATTCGTAGCAAACCGTCTCCGCCGATTTCAGGTAGCCGCGGCCGCCGCAGGTGGGGCAAGGCTCGCAGAGCAGGTGCTCGAGGCTCTCGCGGGTCCGCTTGCGCGTCATCTCCACCAGCCCGAGCGGCGAGACATCACAGATCTGGCATTTGGCATGATCCCGCTCCAAGGCGCGGTCCAGTGCACGGATCACCTGACGCTTGTGCTCGTCATCCTGCATGTCGATGAAGTCGATGATGATGATGCCACCGAGGTTTCGCAAACGCAGCTGCCGCCCGATCGCCTGCGCGGCCTCGAGATTGGTCTTGAAAATCGTCTCTTCAAGATTACGGTGCCCGACGAATCCACCAGTATTGATATCCACGGTGGTCATTGCCTCGGTCTGATCGAAGATCAGGTAACCGCCGGATTTCAGTTCGACCTTCCGCTCCAGCGCGCGCTGAATCTCCTCCTCGACATTGAACAGTTCGAAGATCGGGCGTTCCCCGGGGTAATGCTCGATCCGATCGGTCAGCTCCGGAATGTACCGCTCGGCGAACTCGCAGACACGCTGCCAGGTCTCACGCGAGTCGATTCGAATGCGTTCAAGATCGACCCCGACCATATCCCTGAGGATGCGCAGCACAAGCGGCAGGTCGGCATGGATCTCCTGACCCGTCGAGGAATTGGCGGCATTCTCTCTGAGCGTGTCCCAGAGTTTCTTGAGAAAAAGGACGTCGTTGCGCAGTGCGCTCGCGTCGGCAAGCTCGGCCGCGGTACGCACGATGAATCCGTGCTCAGGCGCCAGTTCACCGCGAAGCGCCTCCATGTTCTCACGCAGTCGGCTGCGGGTCGTCTCGTCCTCGATGCGGGTGCTGATCCCGATGTTGGCCTGATTCGGCATCAGCACGAGGTGTCGCGACGGAACGGTAACGTATGTGGTCAGGCGCGCACCCTTGGTTCCCAGCGGGTCCTTGATCACCTGTACCAACAACTCCTGTCCCTCGCGCAGCAACTGACTGATCGATTCGTTGCGTCGCGGCGCCTCGCCATTGTTGCAAAGCTCCTCGCGCTCCACCGGCGCGACATCCGAAGCATGCAGAAACGCGGTACGATCAAGGCCGATATCGACGAAGGCCGCATCCATGCCCGGCAATACCCGGCATACCGTACCCTTGTAGATGCTGCCTACCAGACCGCGACGGCGACTGCGTTCAAGATGGAGTTCGGTCAGTATCCCGTTCTCGACCAAGGCAACCCGGCTCTCCTGCGGGGTGATATTCATCAACAGTTCGGTGCCGGTCATGCATCCTCTCTTGGTTTGAAATTCGGCCACCGACCAAATCCGCGGTTCCCGAACCCGGGATCGGAACTCCTCCTCCGGCGGACGGTTACGCTCTTGTCGGACCAGCCGAACCGTCCGGTCGTTCCCCGGCCGCGTCCATTGGGTTGTCCGGGTCCGCCGTTTCCTCCGTCAGGTCATGTCGTGGCCATGACTTCAGCACCGCATGCACCAGCGTGGCCAGAGGGATTGCGAAGAACACTCCCCACAGGCCCCAGATACCACCGAAAATGAATACCGCGGCAATGATTGCGACGGGGTGCAGATTGACAACCTCGGAGAACAGCAATGGAACCAGCACATTGCCATCGAGAAACTGGATGACGCCATACGCGATCAGCACCCACGCGAATTCGCTCGACAGGCCAAACTGGAAATAGGCGACGAGCGCAACCGGGATGGTGACCACCGCCGCACCGATGTACGGGATGATCACCGAGATACCCACCATGAAGGACAACAGGACCGCGTACTGCAGACCGAACCAATGAAAGGTGATGAAACTAACCGCCCAGACCAGCAGGATTTCGATGAATTTGCCGCGCACGTAACTGGCAATCTTGATGTTCACTTCGTTCCACACCTGTCCAGCCAAGCGCCGGTCACGCGGCATGAAGCTCATGAACCAGTTCAGGATCGCGTCCCGATCCTTCAGCATGAAAAAGACCATCAGGGGCACGACGATCAGGTAAATCACCACTGTGACCAGATGCTGCGCGGATGCCAGCGAAACCTTTACCACCTGCTGCCCGAACTGGGTGGCCTCGGCACGGATGGCCCCCATGATCTCGAACACCTGCTCCTCCGAGATGATCTGCGGATAACGCTCCGGCAACTGCAGCAACAGGGCCTGTCCCTGGGAAATCATCACCGGAAGCTCTCTGACCAGCTGGGTTACCTGCTGCGACATCAGCGGAATCAGACCGAACATGGCCGCCGCCACCAGAGCCACGAACCCGGCCATGACGATAAGGACGGCGATCAGCCTGGGCATCCGGAGATACGTCAACTTGGCCACCGCGCCTTCGAGCAGATACGCGATGATCAGGCTGGCAAGCAACGGAGCCAGGATGCGTCCGGCGAGGATCACCAGCAGAAACCCGATCAATAGCAGAAATGCGAGGATAACGACCTGCGGATCGGTGAAGTGTCGTTCATACCAGCGCCGGAGAACCTCGATCATGGCGAGGAACGCGCCTTCTCGTACTGGGCCCGAAACACCGCTTCGAGCTCGTCGATCACATCCGTTGCCGGACGCCCCTGCATCACATGCTGCGCCATCAGTGCCGACGTCTCGTTGAGCAGTGGCCCTCGCTCAAGCATGAAGTACGTCTCCGAGAGACGCCGCATGGCCTTGATCACCGATTCCTGCGCTGGCCGCGGAATCGGCTTCGGTTCCGGGAGCGGAGCATCCGCTGCCTCCTGGTCAGGGACCTGGGCAAGCAGAAATTCGGCGAACTGCAGAAGCGTTCGCAGTTGCTCCTCGGGTAGCCGCCCCGCGATCTCACTCACACGACCGACAGTGCCAGCGCCCTTCGCTCCGCGAGTCTTGTTCCTGCGGGCCATGTTCATCGGTGCAATCAAGCTATTCCGTCTCCAGTTTCAGGCTGAACACCGGCATCTTGCGCCGCTCCTGCATCAACGACAGTTCGGTAACGAGCGCCGCAACCACCTGGTGAGTAACTTCCTGCATGTCCTGCCATTGCATACGAGCCTCGCCCAGCAACTCGCCAATGTTGGGCGGCGGATTATGTCGCGCCTCCATAATGATATCCTCCAGCATGCCCGGTTTCATTTCCGGGCGGAACAGCAACCCGTAGGTCAGGGCATCGGGACGCACAGCCAGCCACTGTCCCTCATCGTCGACCAGTGTCGGCTCCAACCCGTCGGGCAGGTCCACGCCGCCGTGCACCAGGACCAGTACACGACGACCGTCCAACGCTTCAGCCAGCGCATCGCCGTTACCTGCGGCAGTCTTGCGCGCAGTGACGAACCCGGCCCGGTAAGCGGGTTCGGCACACGCGGTACCACCTGCCTGCAGCGCAACCAGCAGTCCTCCCATACCCAACCCGATAACCGGCCGCCGCGAACGCCGGAAGACATCGATCAGTGCCAGCTCATCCGGAACGTGGGGGTTATGTTCCTCGTCCGTAAGCGGCCATGCTCCTCCCAGCAGCCAGAGACCATCGAACTGCGCCGCCGAACCAGGCATGTCCTGACCCACAAAAGGCCGATGATAGGAGAATCCGATATCGCGCTTCTCCAATTGCGATTCTATCAGTCCCAGAAATTCCGAATAGGTGTGCTGGACCACGCAATAGTTCTTCATCAGGTCTCCTTGCCGTTGGATGCAAGCGGGTCTCGCGAGGCCTTGTCTTGAATGCAATACTCGCGAATGAAGCGAAGCAGGACCTCCAGAGTCGGCACTCTGAACTTCTGGCGTGCGTGAACCAGGGAAATCGGCCGCTCCAGAGGGGGATCGAGAGGGATCGCGACCAACTGACCGAGCGCGACCTCCTTGGCAATCACGGACTCCGAAAGCATGGAGATCCCGAGACCCGCGGCCACCGCCCCCTTGATGGCCTCCGTGCTGCCGAGTTCCATGCAGAAATTCAGCCGGTTACGGCTGTAACCCTGACGAATGATGTACTCCATGATCACCTCGCGAGTACCCGATCCCTCCTCGCGGCAAACGAACGGCTCGTCGAGAAAGTCAGGTAGCGTGATCATTGGTCGCCTGGCAAGCACATGATCGGGCGGCACGATTAGCCGCAGGTGATCGACCAGACAGG
>SLHN01000243.1 GCA_007136145.1 Thioalkalivibrio sp. | reverse complement strand
CTCAAAGAGCCGTTCTCCGTTCGGTACCGGCAACCCGTTGGCGGATGCGGCTGCGCCTACCAGCGAAAGACTGGTTGCCAAGAGAAGGGGGTAAAGACGGCAAATAAGCATGGTGGACCTCCTGAGTCGTTTTTCCAGAGGCACGGCTTGCCGTGCCTGATGGGAAGTATTCAGGAGCAGGTCTTACAGCCGTCTTACGACCTTCGCGTGGCGTCCGCCATTTCGCGGCAGCGCGCATGGATTCCGGCGGCTTCACGGTGTCGCCCCTGGGCCGCGAAGCGGTCGAAGAGCCACCGGTACAGCAGTTCCGCATCCGGTGCGCGCTCGAGCACTTCCTCGCAACGTTGCTCGGCCTCGCTGTCGCGGCCAAGTGCGCCGAGCATGGCCGCGCCTTCGAGGAAAGCCTCCACGTAGCGCCGTTCCAGGCTTCGGCGCGCCGAGTGGAGGCCGGGCGTGGTCTCACCCTGGAGCAGCGGGCCCCGGTAGAGCGCGTGGGCGGCAAGCCAGTGCTCGACCCGCTCTCGTGTATCACCCTGCGCGGCGAGTTCCAGGCGGCGGCGGAAGGCACTGGTGTCCAGCCAGCAGCGCTGCCGGTTCAAGCTCAGCCTGCCGTTCTTGAGACGCAGGGCGTCGGGGCAGCCCAGTTGTCCGCGCAGGCGGTGCAGCGCGGTATCAAAGGATCGCCGGGCGGCGTCCCCGTCGGAATCGGGCCAGAGCCGATCCATCAGTGTTTCATGGGCGATCTCCCCGCCGGCGGCGACGACGGCCACGAGAATCTCCCGGGAACGGCCGGAGAGCGATTCCACGGGCTCTTGGCCCCGAAATACGCGCAGTTCGCCCAGCGATTCGATGGACAGATCCCACGGCCAGTCGCGGGTCTCCACCGGCGGATCGGGCAGGGTAAGCCCGCGCGCAGTGATCCAGTCGCGCACATAGGTTGGCTCGATGTTGGCGAGCAGCGCTTCCCTACAGAGTCGCGCCGTTTCGGCCGTCGTCCAGCACAGCAGTTTGCGCAGATTGAGCCGGGCGGCTTCGGCCATCCCCGCTGCCAGAAGAGACAGGCCCCTTCTGCGGTGGCCACTCTCGAGGGCATGGCGCGCCGCGGTCAGTTGCACCTGGGTCAGGTAGAGGGTGCTGCCGGTTGTCTTCGCCAGGCGACTGGCGCTGGACAGCATGCGCGCGGCCAGTCGACGCTCGCCGGCCGCGAAGGCGATCTGTGCAACGCCCATTCTGTTCGTGACGATGGCGTGCACCCAGCCGCTCCCGACAGCCAGCCTTTCGGCCTCCTGCACGTGCACAAGCGCAGCCTGTCTGTCGTCGCGGGTGTGCGCCTCCCAGCCGAGAAGGAAATGGTTAAGGCTGACGTCGAGAACGCGGCTCATGTGCACCGACTGCGCCATTCGATCGAGCCAGAGGCGTGCGGTGTCCGCCTGCCCGTCGGCCAGCGCCGCGTACACGGCTAGGGAGGTCAACTGCAGGTTCTGGGACGGGACGCCATATTCCCGGGCCAGTGCCAAACCTTCCTCGACGCACTGGACGCAAGGGCCCGAACGGTCCTCGCGCCAGTAATAGAGCCCCGCCTCCGCGGCCTTCCACATCAGGTGCAGCAGGGGGTCGGCATGCCCGCTGGCGATCAGCGGCAGGAAACGATCGGCGAGCCGCCGGGCGGTCGCGTGATCCCCACTGAACCAGAGGGCCTCGATCATCAGCGGGTAGGCGAGGCGCAACAGCCGGTCCGGCGGCGAACCCGTGGTCAGTTCGTCTTGCAGCCGCCGGGACCAGGCCTCGACGGCGGGGTCGCCCGGGCGACGCAGCAACAGCCCGAGCAATGCATAGGTGGCGGCCCGGTCGGTCAACGGAGGCGGCAGGGACTGCCAGGCGCGGTCGGCTGGCGACAGCGGCATGGTGTCGAGCCACGGGTCGAGCGCGTGGCAATCGTCCCAGGCCAGCCAGACACTCTCCATCAGCGCGACCCACGCAGCCAGGGCACCGGTCGCATCCCCTCCTTGCGTGAAGTCGGTCTGGCAACCTGCCAGAAGTTCCCGTGATGCCACGGGGTCGACGGGTAACAGGCACACGGCTTGCCAGTAACGCAGCCAGGGCCGATCGTTGAACAACGCCTGAGGCAGAGCCTCGAGCCAGGCGCGCAGCGTGGGGAAGCGGCCCGTCATGGCCAACTGCGGCGCCAGATCCAGCAGGAGCGGAATCGCCTCCTCCCAATCCTGCGCGACGATCAGCAATTGCAGGCCGGTGTCCCGGTCGCCCGCCTCGACGAGCAATCGGCCTCCCTTCGCGCGCAGCGCGGCGAGCCGATTGGCCGGAAACGCGGCGTCCGCCCGCGCCAGCAGATGTTCGCGGAGCAGCGGGTGGACCTCGTAGATCGGGAGCGCCTGGTCGCCTTCGCGCCGGCTGACCAGCATGTGACGCCGCGCGAGTTCATCGAGCACGCGGGCCGGCGCGGCACTGCCCGAAAGCGCCGTCGCCATGGCCGCGGTGGTCCAGGGCAGCACCGCCACCTCCAGCAGCTGCTCGAGACCGATCTTGTCGATCGGCGCGAGCACCTCGTGATGCAGGTAGTCAGCCAGCAAAGGTACCTTGCCCTCGCCAGCGTCGACTTCGGGATGCCGGACGCGCTGTTGCACCAGCAGAAGAAAGCCCGCCATCCAGCCCCGGCTCCGTTGCCAGAGCTCGTCGATCAGGGTGTCGTCCAGTGCACCCTCCGGATCGTGGAGCCTCGCGATGGCAAGCGCCTCGTCGCGCCGTAACGCGAGTTCGTCACCCTCGACAACGTGCATCAGTCCGTGCACGCGCATCCGGGCGAATGCGCCCGGCGGCGGCAGGCGCGAGGTCACCAGAACGCGGGCCCCCACAGGGCGTTCCTGGACCGCCGCCTTCAGGATGACTACGAACGAGGGTTCTTCCTGGATGGTCTCGCAGTTGTCCAGCACCACGGCGCAGTTCTTCGGGAGGCGGGCATAGAATTCACGAAAGAAGATTCGGGAGAACCGCTCGAGGTCCGCCTGTCGTTCGGCGGAAAAGCTCGGCAATGCAGAGGCATCGTCGAATGCGGTCCCGAGAATCCGGAACAGGCCGGCGGGATCGCGGCCGCTGGGTTCCGCTTCATACCAAATCCCCTGCCGGCCGGAACGCCGTAGCCAGTCGCTGGCCAGCGCGGTCTTGCCAGCACCCGCCGGACCGTGAAGCCAGATCAGGGGAACGTCGCCGTCCAGACGTGCCAGCAATGATGCACGTGGTGCAAGACCGGTTGAATGGGGTGGGACAAGCCAGGCCAGACGCTGGTTGTCAGTCATGAATGGAGTTCAAACACGTGTCAGACGATTCCGGTTCCAGGGGTTGTTTGCACCCGAAAACAGCGAGCGCGCGGGTGCAGCAGCCAAAGCGGGATGGTCAGCATGATACCAGCGATGCTGTGGATAAGCCGATACGAAGCTTCCTCGAATCCGAACAGCGCCGGCCGTGCACGGTGATGGGCGCCGGATCCGGGAAGCCTGGGGGTTCTTCCCTGGGTGATCTGACTCCTGTCACAAGCCCATGGCCCGCCCTACCCTCATCGGACAAGACCTTCTGCGTCCATGTCGCGGAAAACGAGGAAGTGATCCGGAAGCACGCGGAACTCTCCGGTTCCCCAGCGAGGCGCATCACCCGGGTCGAAAGCATTCTCGACCCGACCAGCGAGAGCGACGTCTGAGCCCGGGCAATCGATTGCGCCGACCGCAAGGGCGAAGCCTCCGGACAGTTCCCCACCCGCGCTGGCGCACGGAGAGCGAGTCAGCCTGCGCTGGTCAGCTGTGGCTCGACCCGCACGCCGTCGCGGATCCGGTCTCCGGGGTGGGTGACGACGATTTCACCCGGGGTCAGACCATCAAGGATCTGGGTGACCATGCCGCTGCGACGGCCAACCTCGACCTGGCGCTGTTGCGCACGGCCGCCGTCGACCACGAACACGGTCCAGCGGCCATCGCTGCGAAACAGCGCGCTGGTGGGAATCTGCACCACCTCCTCGCCTTCCCAGAGCACGAATTCGGCCTCGACCCGGAATTCCACGCCCAGCTGCTCCGCAGCCCTGGCGACGTCGACGAAATCAACGATCACCGGGACCCGCTGCTCATCGACACCCAGCGCGGACACCCGTGTGAACCCGGCCGGCTCGACCCGGCGCACGCGCGCATCCAGCATCTCGTCGCCTCCCCAGCCGGTGATATTCACCCGCATGCCGGAACGTACCCGAACGGCATCCATCGACAGCAGATCGACCTGCACCTCGAGATCGGCAAGATCGCCTACGTCGAGTACCGGGTCTCCGGGATTGATCGCACCCTCGCAGCAGCGGTGGCGGCGCAGCACCAGCCCCGCGGTCGGCGAATGCACATCCAGCAGCGTCCGTTCTCCCTCCGGCCCCTCTGGACGTTGACCGCTGGCGATATCAAGCACCGCCCGCGCACTTTGTACTTCGAAACGAGCCACTTCCACCGCGTGCTCCGCGGCCCGCACCGCCGAGCGCTGACGATCGCGAACGCTGCGCACGCGTTCCATATCGGTTGCCGATACCAGTTCCCGTTCGCGCAACTGCTGGTAACGCTGGAACTCGGACTCCGCAAAGGCGGCCTCGGCCTCTTCGGTCTCCAGGTTGGCACGCGCCGACTCCAGGCGGGCGCGGCTCGCTGACAGGTTTTCCCGTGCCTGTTCCAGGCTTCGCGCGTCCAGTGCCGGCGCCGGCAGCGGCTCCAGCCGGAACACCACCTGGCCCAACTCCACCGGGTCCCCGGCTTCCAGCGCCACGCGTTGCAGGAAGCCGGCGATCGGCGCGGTGACGGTGAACGAGTCCCTGAGCCGGGTGCGCCCCTCTTCCTCGACGACCTCGACGAACGGGGCGGCACGAACCGGGGTCGCGCTCACTGGCACCGGCGCTGGCCACAGGGCCCAGACCAGGGCTCCGGCCATCAAGAGGATCACCAGCCCCCAGAGAAATTTCTTGCGCAGTTTCATTCCGATCCTCTCCTCTTATCTCCCACCCCGCCGGCCGATGTCGGCACGGAAAATCCGGCATCACTCCACCGCCTTCAGCACCGAAACCTTGTCCAGGCGATGCAGGCGCCGGACCACCAGCGCAGCAGCGACCACCGAAGCCGCGAGCACCGTTGCGGTCGCGAAACCGTAGGCGCCGGGGGTCAACACCAGCGGAACGCGAAACATGTCCATGCTGAACGCCTGATTCAACGCCCAGGCGAACCCTGTTCCGATCAGCCAGCCAACCGGCAGCGCGACCACCGTCAGCGCCAGGATTTCGCCGACGAGAATCCAGCTGACCTCGGCGCGCGAGTAGCCGAGAACCTGCAATGTCGCGAGTTCCCTGGAGCGCTCCGCGAACGCGATCCGCGCATTGTTGTAGACCACGGCAAACGCGATCGATCCCGCCAGCAGAACGAACACCATCGCGAACATCAGGATGGTGTCGCCCATATATTCACGGATGTTGCTCTCGGCCTGGGCAATCATTCCGATTCCAGCAACGCCGGGCAGGTCCCAAAGCCGGTCGAACAACAGCTTCTCCTCGCTGCGATCGACCAGAAGCCAGGCGCCGGTGACCGCGGGACCTTCGCGCAGCAATCGGTTCACCGCTTTACGCTGCATGTACGCGCTGACCCCCAGCGGTTCGTCCACGACCCCCACCAGTGGCACCGAGACCGTACGGCGCTGACCCTCCTGGATTTCCACCAGCACCGAATCACCCACCGCCAGGCCGAGATCCCGCGCCAGATAGTCTGTCAACAACAGACCCTCGGGAGGCACACGCTGCGGAAACTGCCTGCCATCGAGTAACTGGCGCAACCGTGGTTGCTCGTCCAGCCCGAGGATTTCGGTGCGGTACTCGCGGTGTCCCGCGAGCAGCCGAACGGGTACGCTGCGATAGGTTTCCACCCCGAGCACGCCGGGCTGGTGCCGAAGTTCGCCGTGCACCCTTGCCGGCGTCGGATCGGTGAAGGTCAGGTGCACGTCCATTCGCATCACCAGGCGGTACTGGGTATCGAGCATGTGATCCACCGCGTTGACCTGATACGCGCCCATCACCAGAAGTCCCACTGACATCGCGATCCCGAGCACCGACAACCCGGCCTTCATAGGATGGCGACCGATGTTGCGCAGGATCATCCGTGTGCCCTGGTCCAGCCAGCGCTCGGGGATCGCACGTTCGAGCCAGCTCCGGGAGAAGCGCGCCGGCGGCTCGGGCCGCATCGCCTCGGCCGGTGGCTGGCTCACCGAGCGCCAGATCGCGCGCAGGGTGCCCAGCAGCGCCGCGCCGGCGGCCACGGCGACCGCCAGCAGCAGCACCCAGCCCTGCAGGCGGAAACGCAGTTCGGGAAAACGGAAGTACTCGGTGTAGATCGCGGCCAGCCCGGTTCCCGCCCATAGCCCCAGCAGAACCCCGACCACACAACCGGCAACCACGATCAGCCCGGTCAGCATTCCGTAGTGCAAAGCGATGTGGAGATTGCGGTACGCGAAAGCCTTCAGTACGGCGCCCTGCTGCTGCTGCGCATGG
>SLHN01000033.1 GCA_007136145.1 Thioalkalivibrio sp. | reverse complement strand
TGGAATCGCCCGGGCGCCTGAAGCGGCCCCAGCGCTGGATGGCGGATAACGGCCTTCGGCCTCTTCCGCCCTACGCCTCTTTCATCATCGCGGGTGCCGCAAGCCTGAGGACATGAGAGTTGGCGTTTATCGGGCGTGCGCAACCATGGCAGATAAGCGCTAAGCCGATGCGTGCCTTGTAGCTGCTGAGCGCTAAGCCGATGGGTGTCTTGTAGCTGTCTTGTAGCTGCTGCAGTGACCGCGATCTTCTCGCTGGCGGCCGGCGCCACCAGATGTGCAACGCAGCCGATCCGCACAGCGCCGAAGCCGAGGTCCGGCTGGCCACGCATCTGGTGACCAGGGATGTCAGCGAACCCGGCGACATCACCTATCTGACCTTCGGCCACCACGCTCGCGACGATCGCCCAACTCCGACAGGCTCCCGGGCGGCAGGGTGGCGGGAATCGGTCTATGTTCGATTCATGGCGTGATGTACGGAGCAGAGGAGGTCGATGCGGCAAGCTCCGCACAATATGGTCGAATTCTTCACCCGGGGACCAGAGGCACACTCCCTGGAGGAGTCCCGTGCCCGGACGGATTCTCCGGCGTCCATGCTCGAAAATGCGCACCCTCCGGGCGAGCTCGTCACCCCACCCGTCCGCGAGTTGATGCTCAGCCAGTCCGTCGGGCGCCCCTTCCGCCACAGCAGCGACATCGGCGGCGGGCCGTTTTCCGGATGCGCACAGCCTCCGGGCTTCGTGGTCATTCCACCGCGCGTTCCGGGTCGCTGCCACATGTACAACCCCGCGCGCCTGCGGTTCCTGGGCATCCCGGCCGATCTGGCCCGCGATTGCCTCGAGCGCGACTCCGACGACCCCCTGGACTTCGGGCGGCTGCACTCAATGGTCCACCGGGATCCGTTGATCACCCAGGCCCTGGACGCCCTGTGGCAGGAAATGGGGCGCCGTGACCCGGCCGCACAATTGTTCGTGGACAGCATGATCTCGGCTCTGGTCGTGCGTCTGGCCCGGGTAGCGGAGCAGGTCCGCGACGTGGACACGCGGCGCGGCGGCCTTGCGCCGCAACAGTCCGCGCGGGTCATCAACTACATGCGATGCCATCTCGACCAGCGCATCACCCTGCACGAGCTGGCCGGGCTCGCCGGACTGTCGCCCTGGCACTTCGCCCGGTCGTTTCGCCACAGCCACGGAATGCCCCCGCACCAATACCTCACGCGGTTTCGCATTCAGCGCGCACAGGAACTTCTGGCCCATACCCCCCTGTCGGTGACGGCGGTCGCCGCCGCCACCGGCTACTCCGTTCCGCAGCTGGCGCGACAGTTCCGACAGGCGGTCGGCGCCACGCCCAGCGAATACCGGAACCAGCTTCAGCGTGGTGCCTGATGCGCATGGATCCGCACCCTCCTGCCGCGATCCGCAATGAACCGCAAGATCCGCGGCTCGGCCGCAACATTCTGCAAACCCCCGTGCGATCCAATTTCTAGACTCGAATCAGGTGATGCCGATCCGGACCACGCTCTCGCGAGGCAGCGCCTCCCCGGCGGTCCGTTATTCGCATCACCGGCACACCCAGCGCGTGCAGGCCGATCCGAACCACAACGAAGGAGGAGCACTCATGAAACACCTGACCACAAGCATGCTGGTTGCCGGCTGTCTGACGGCCTTCACCCACGTATCGGTCGCCACCGCGGACGACGGGATCTTCATCATCCGCGATACCACCGACTCGCCCGCGGAACTAGCCGCCAGGATCCGGCAATATGCGGAAGGGCACGACGACTGGCTGTTCCTCTCGGAGCACCCGCTGAAGGGAGGAGAAGTGACAATCATGAAGATCTGCTACCCGCCGATCGGCCCGGACTTCTTCCAGGCAGACATGAAGGCATCCGCGATGCTGCCCTGCGGTCACCTCGCGATCTACGAGGAAGGGAATCTCACCCGGATGTCACTGCTGCACCCGCGTTTCATGAACGAACTCTACCCCGATCCCAACCTCGAGAGGGCCGGGGACAAGGCCCTGCCCGCTTTCGAGGCGATGCTGGACACCGTGTTCGACTGAGCGGGGGATAATCCAGACCTGAACGGAACGGGGGGGCGGCGTGCGGTGGGTGAGCGGAGCCACGCGCCGCGCCTCCTCGCGGTCCGGCCCCCGAGGCCGAATGCCCCGTCATACGGCGCACCTTGCGCCACGCAAGCCGCGCGCCCCCGCAGAGCTTCGTGGACGATCATTGCAGCGGCAATCAGTTCCTCGTCCCGCGCACAGAGCGCAGCAAGCGACAGGATCGCACCCTCCCGCGCCCATACCCGCCGGTAGACGGCCAAGGAGGCGACGGATCGCCCAGCAGCCACCACACCATGATCTGGGTATCCAGCAGCAGCTTCACGGGAGACCGAAGAGCCTGCCGACCTCTTCATCGGCCTGTTCGCCAAACGCGGCATCGACCCGTTCAAGTACTGCTCCGCCCGGGACATCGGAGGCCGGCCTCAACCTTGCGCTTTACAATACCCGGCTCTTCACTCGCACAAGGCCCACACGACACGACGGCTGGCTCTGCCAGCTCACCGCCGATCACGTGCGCTTCCTGAGGACCGGCGACGGCGCACTGCACGATTTCGCACTCGGGCAATCCTTGTTCGACGGACGCCTGCCTTCGAGCGCTGCCCAGCAGCGCGGGCGGATGGAGGGTGGCGACAACGCGGACCGCGGCGCGATAAATGTGATAGTCTGTACAGATATAGCGTACAGAAGAGAGCGAAATGTCTCAGGTGAATATCACCGAGTTGCGCAAGAACCTTCCCCTCTACTTGAAAAGGGTAGGGAAAGGTGAGGAGTTGCGTATCACATCTCGCGGTCAGGTCGTTGCGAGAATCGTGCCGGAGCATGACCGCCAAAAGGCTGCCCTTGAGCGCCTGAAGAAACTCCGCGGCACAGCCATCACCGGCGATATTCTCGCTCCGGTCGACGCAGAGGCATGGAGCGCCGATGAAGATAATCTGTGATACCCATGTTCTGCTGTTCTGGGCGGATGCACCCGAACAGTTGTCCAACAAGGCGACGCGTACGCTCAGGGATGGCATGCGCAACCAGCAAATGGCTTGTGCCGATATTTCCCTTTGGGAGATCGCCATGTTGGCGGAGAAGGGGCGCATTACCCCACAGGAACCGGTCGATCTCTATATCGCGGATATCATCGCCGCCATGGCGCTGGAAGTCCTGCCCATCAGCCCGGAGATCGCTGCGCTATCACAAACCACGCTCCTCCAGCACCAGGACCCCGCGGATCGCTTGATTGCCGCAACAACGCTCCACCATAAAGCGCGCCTGGTAACGAAGGACAGGAAATTGCAAGCGTTCAGGGCGATCGAAACGCTTTGGTAGCGGGCATTCCGCATTCCGATTCGCCGCGTGTTGCGCACGGGTGGCGTCCACGGAACACGATACGACAGGATTCAGCCCTTGGCTTTTGCCGGTTCCAGGCGAGGAGTGGCGGCGGCGGATGTGAGCTAGATCAACACCCGCAAGCGGGCGTGCGCCAAGATGGACGCACAACCAAGGAAAGGCCGTAATCATGCTCGATATCAGCGATATCATAACTCCCAGGCAGAATCTCGTGGTCGTCCAACCGGATGCAACCGTGGATGACGTCCGCCACCTGATGGCGCAGCACCGGATCCGCCACGTACCGGTACTGAATACCGCCGGTAGCCTGGTGGGGCTGGTCGCACAAACCGACGTGCTGCTCGCCGGCAACAACGGGCCACGCCATGTGGACGAGGTCATGGTGCGTGACCTCGAGACGGTGGATGAGCGCAGCAACCCGCCATGCCGCACTGCTGATGCTGCGGCGCAAGCGCAGCTGCCTGCCGGTGACCCGCGACGGGGAACTGCGCGGGCTCGTGACCGACTCCGACTTCCTCGGCGTCGCGATTGCGCTGATGGAGCAGCTCGAGGCGGTGGAACCGGAACCTGACGAGGGGGATATCCCCAACGGACCCTGATCCGCCGGGTTGCCGCCGAACAAGCACGGTGGCAGGCGCGCCACGAACAGCGCGGTTGGCGACGCCTCAGCGGCTGGCAGCGGACGGGGCCGGCGTGAACACCGGCCGGACCGTGTAGCCCCCCTGGCCGCCACTGCGTGCTACACGGATGAAATAGACGCCGGCGGGAAGCTCGGTGCGTTCGACGTCCCGGCTGGAAGTCGACCCACCCGTCGACGCGCGCAGGCTACGACCCTCGGCGTCGAACAGCCGCAACGTGATGCGCAGGCTTTCCTGCGCCGCCACACTGACCGACAGCACGCCTTCGGCACCGGTGTCGACCCTGAACCAGTCCTCGGTGTCGCGTTCGTTTCTGGAAACGTAGCCGAGCAAACCGGTGGTGTCCGCGCCGAGGCGGATGGGTTGCGCCTCCTCGCGGCGGTCGTTGGGTTCGCGGTCGGGGGTGTAACCGACCGGGTCGAGCCACGGAATGCCCCCGCACCAATACCTCACGCGGTTTCGCATTCAGCGCGCGCAGGAACTTCTGGCCCATACCCCCCTGTCGGTGACGGCGGTCGCCGCCGCCACCGGCTACTCCGTTCCACAGCTGGCGCGACAGTTCCGGCAGGCGGTCGGCGCCACGCCCAGCGAATACCGGAACCAGCTCCAGCGCAGTGTCTGACGCGCCCGGATCCGCACCCTCCGGCCGCGATCCGCAATGAACCGCAAGATCCGCGGCTCGGCCGCAACATTCTGCAAACCCCCGTGCGATCCAATTTCTAGACTCGAATCAGGTGATGTCGATCCGGACCCCGCTGCCGCGAGGCTGCGTCTCCCCGGCGGTCCGGTATTCGCATCACCGGCGCACCCGGCGCCTTGAGCACACCAACATGGAACGGAGACTGACCATGAACAGAATCCCACTGATACTGCTGACCGCGATGCTCGCAACCGGAGTCGCGGCCCAGCACGATCACACGCATACCGACGCAGCCGTCGGAGCCAAGCAACAGCTCGGCACGGTCGCGTTCGGCGCGGATTGCGTGGACGAGGCCGCAACGGCGTTTGACCATGCCCTCGGGCTGATGCACCACATGATGTACGTGCAGGCCCGCGGCGAGTTCGCCACGATTGCCGAGGCCCACCCCGACTGCGCGATGGCCCACTGGGGCGTGGCGACCACGTTGTTCCAGCCGCTGTGGGCCACCACGCCGAGCGATGCCGAAGTGGCCCGTGGCCGCGACGCGATCGAGCAGGCGCGCGCAACGGTCAACGCTGAGCGCGAACAGGCGCTGATCGAGGCCACCGCGGCGTTCTTCGAGCCGGAAACCGACCGGCAATGGGATCGTCTCTCCGGCTGGATCGAGGGCATGGCGACCGCGTACCAGGCCTACCCGGACGATCACGACATCGCCGCTCTCTATGCGCTGTCGCTGCTGACCGAGGCCACGCGGGCCGCTGACCGCGATGCGCTGCACGACGAGGCCGAAGCGATCCTCAAGCGCGTGTGGGAAGAGGAGTCGACCCACCCCGGCGCCATCCACTACGCGATTCATGCCACCGACGCCGACGGGCGTGCCGAGAACGCGCTCGCGATGGTCGAGTCCTACGGCAAGATCGCGCCCGACGTGCCGCACGCACTGCACATGCCGTCGCATATCTACGTGCGTCTCGGCGACTGGCCGCAGGTGATCGACTGGAACGAGCGCTCTGCCGAAGTCGCGCGGGAACACGACGTCAATGGCGCAATCTCGTTCCACTACATCCACGCCGTCGACTACCTCGTCTACGGTCATCTGCAGCGCGGCGAGGACTCGGCCGCCGAACAGATCCGCCAGGCCACTTGGGACGAGGGTCGTCACCAGGGCACTTTCCCCGGGGCATTTCATCTGGCCGCGATTCCGGCACGGCTGGCGGTCGAGCAGCGTGACTGGGAAGCTGCGGCCGCGATCGAGCCACGCGTACCCGACTACATCGCCTGGGAGAACTTCCATTGGGCCGAGGGGCTGAGCTGGTATGCCCGTGGCCTGGGCGCGGTCCACACCGGTGACCTGGAAGCCGCCCGCGAGGCCGAGCAGCGGCTGGCAGACCTGGCCGAAGGGGCGGAGTCGGCCCCTGACGACCGCTTCCCGGTCTACATCGAGGCCGACCGGAACATCCTGGCCGGCTTCATCGCATATGCCGAAGGCGACCACGAGCGTGCCGTCGAACGGATGCGCACGGCCGGCGAGCTCGAGTCCTCGGTGGAGAAGCACCCGGTGAGCCCCGGCGCGCTGTTGCCACCCTACGAGGCACTCGGCGAGCTGCTGCTCGCACTGGACCGTCCGGACGAGGCCCTGACCGCGTTCGAACAGTCCGACGGCATGTGGCCGGGCCGTTACAACACGCTCTTCGGTGCCGTTCGTGCCGCCGAGGCGGCGGGTGATCCGGATGCAGCGGTACGCTGGGCGGCGCGGCTGCTGGAGATTGCGCCGAACGCCGAGCGTGACACCATCGACCGGGCCCGGGTGCTGGCACGCCACGACTGAGCCGGTATCCGCGCTCGAGGGCATCCAACGCCCCACGCCGCCGCCCCCACGGTCGGCGGCGTGTTCACCGGCTGGGTCGTCGCGCTT
>SLHN01000042.1 GCA_007136145.1 Thioalkalivibrio sp. | reverse complement strand
ATCGACGCCTGATTCCCGGTACATCAAAGCTGTAGGGTGCCAATGAGCGCCAGCGAACTGCCCCGGGGAACCCGGCGCTGACGGTCGCCCAATCATGACCGCGCCGCGGTTCAACTTCACCTCAGCCTATCGGCCTTGGCGATCAGTCGACCGACCGAAGCGAGGAACCGTCGCCACACAGGCGGCACAAACCACCTTTGCGGTGCCATTTCCGCAACCGGTTCTCCCGGCGACGCAAGTCGCGTCGCTCATTGCGCGCCACCCGGTATAATGCGGCGCTGATTCAAAGCCTCCGGCCAATTCATCATGGACAAGAGTTTCGACCCGCGCGCGATTGAGCAGGACCTGTACCGGCAGTGGGAGGAAAGCGGCTGCTTCGCGGTGCGGGACGAAAATGCCCCACCCTACTGCATCCTGCTGCCGCCACCGAACGTGACTGGCACGCTGCATATGGGGCATGCTTTCCAGCACACGCTGATGGACGCATTGATCCGCCACCGACGCATGCGCGGCGACGCGACGCTATGGCAAGGCGGCACCGACCATGCCGGTATCGCGACCCAGATGGTCGTGGAACGCCGGCTCGCCGCCGAGGGCCGGAGCCGGCACGACCTCGGGCGCGAGGATTTCGTCAAGGCTGTCTGGGAGTGGAAGGAACACTCCGGCGGTTCGATCTCGAGTCAGATGCGCCGGCTTGGGAACTCCATCGACTGGTCGCGCGAGCGGTTCACGATGGACGAAGGCCTCTCACACGCGGTCACCGAAGTCTTCGTTCGCTTGCACGAGGAGGGCCTGATCTACCGCGGCAAGCGTCTGGTGAACTGGGACCCGGTGCTGCACACCGCCGTCTCGGATCTCGAAGTGCTGTCCGAGGAGGAACAGGGCTCCCTCTGGCACTTCCGCTACCCGCTGGCCGACGGTTCCGGGCACCTGGTCGTGGCGACGACACGGCCCGAGACCATGCTCGGCGACACCGCGGTCGCGGTCCACCCCGAGGACGAGCGCTACCGGCACCTGATCGGGCAACAGGTCGAACTGCCGCTGACCGGTCGCACGATCCCGGTGATCGCCGACGACTACGTCGATCCGACATTCGGCACCGGTTGCGTGAAGATCACCCCGGCGCACGACTTCAACGACCACGCGGTCGGTACCCGGCATGACCTGCCGCTGATCAATATCTTCACCGTCGACGCCCGGCTCAACGAGAATGCTCCGGAGGCCTACCAGGGGTTGGACCGCTTCGAGGCACGCAAACGTGTCGTTGCCGACCTCGAGGCGCTGGGGCTGCTCGACAAGATCGCCGACCACAAGCTGATGGTCCCCCGCGGCGATCGCAGCGGCGCGGTGATCGAGCCCTATCTGACCGACCAGTGGTACGTGAAGGTCGGTCCACTGGCCGAACCCGCGATCCGAGCAGTCGAGGACGGGCGCATCCGCTTCGTGCCGGAGAACTGGTCGAAAACCTATTTCGAGTGGATGCGCAACATCGAGGACTGGTGCATCTCGCGTCAGATCTGGTGGGGCCACCGGATTCCGGCCTGGTACGACGACGAGGGCAATATCTACGTCGGCCGTTCGGAGGCCGAAGTGCGCGAGCGTCACGGGATCTGGCCGCAGGTCGTGCTGCGCCAGGACGAGGACGTACTCGACACCTGGTTCAGCTCGGCGCTGTGGCCGTTCTCGACGCTCGGCTGGCCGGAGAAGGCTCCGGAACTGCAGCGCTTCTACCCGACCAGTGTGCTGGTCACCGGCTTCGACATCATCTTCTTCTGGGTCGCCCGGATGATCATGATGGGCCTGAAGTTCATGGACGACGTACCGTTCCACGAAATCTACATCACCGGCCTGATCCGCGACGCGGAAGGCCAGAAGATGTCGAAGTCCAAGGGTAACGTGCTCGACCCGATCGATCTGATCGACGGCATCACGCTGGACGATCTGCTCGAGAAGCGCACCACCGGCCTGATGCAGCCGCAAATGGCGAAGAAAATCGCGAAGGCCACGCGCGGCCAGTTCCCCGAGGGCATCCCCGCGTTCGGCACCGACGCGCTGCGTTTCACGCTGTCGGCACTGGCAACCACAGGGCGTGACATCAAGTTCGATCTCGGCCGGATCGAGGGCTATCGCAACTTCTGCAACAAGCTGTGGAATGCCGCGCGCTTCGTGCTGATGAACGTCGAAGGCCAGGACACCGGCCTCGGCGATGAATTGCGGCAACCGACGCTCGCCGACCGCTGGATCATGGACCGGCTAAGGGCCACCGCCGAAACCGTGACCGCACACTACGATGCCTACCGCTTCGACCTCGCCGCCCAGGCACTGTACGACTTCACCTGGCACGACTACTGCGACTGGTACCTGGAACTGACCAAGCCGGTGCTGAACGGCGACGCAGACGGGGCCGCAAAGCGTGCGACCCGACACACGCTGGTACAGGTACTGGAGGCGTTGCTGCGCCTGCTGCACCCGATGATGCCGTTCATCACCGAAACGATCTGGAATGACGTGAAGGGCCCGGCCGGCGTCGAAACGCGGTTCCTGGTCGAAAGACCCTGGGTCAACGCCGACGCGTTTCCAGCCGACAGCAGCGCCGCGCAGGAGCTGGAGTGGGTACGCGGATTCATTACCGGGTTGCGCCGGATCCGCGCCGAAATGGACATTGCCCCGGGCAAACCGGTGCCGGTGCTGGTCCAGAACTGGTCCGAAGTCGACCAGTCCCGATACCTGGAGCATCGCGCGCTGCTCGACTTCCTGGCCAAACCCGAATCGGTAATCTGGCTCAACGCCGACGAGGAGGCCCCGGAGTCGGCGCTGTCACTGGTCGGCGAGATGCGCCTGCTGATCCCGCTGGCGGGATTGATCGACAAGGACGCTGAAATCGCGCGCCTGGAGAAGGAAATAGGCAAACTCGACAAGAACCTCGAGCAAAGCGAAGCTCGCCTTGGCAACGAGAGTTTCGTCGCCCGCGCGCCGGAGGAGGTGGTGATGAAGGAGCGCACCCGGGTCGCGGAAATGCGCGCAGCGCGCAGCGATCTGGGCGCGCAACTCGCGCGTATACAGCGCTTGTAGAAGGCGAGTCCTCTCGCCGATCCGACGTCAGGGAAAACCACAGCGGCCTGGGAGGACATCGGCCGGGGGCACGCCTACCGCCAGCGGGCCGGAGCTTCAATCCGGACGCGGCGGCTTCAGGTCCAGTTCGCGCTCGTTGCCGCCAGCACCGATTCTCGGTTCACGATTATCGCGTACAGGCACGTTCGCCAGCAGCCGCCCGGCACGATCCTCCAGGCGTTCCCGTGTCGGTTTGTCGGCAAGTTCCTCGCAACTTTCCGCGAGGTGATGGTAGAGATCGCGGTACGCCCCGGCCATGCCGGCAAACAGGGTCGCGGTCCGGTCGAAGTGCTGATTCACCGCGCTGCGGTAACGGTTCAGTTCCTGCATGCGATTGTCGAGTTCGGTCTCCAACTCACGAATCAGCCGCCGCTCGTTACTGGTCGCGCGACCGATCCAGAACCCCAGCAGGCCCGCCAGCAGCACGGCCAGCAGGATCATCAGAAACCAGAGACCCATCGTCATCTGTTCTTCCACCGCTTCATTCCTCAGCGCATGTCTCCGGCACCTATTGTGCCCGAGGCCGCACCCGAACGCACAAATGGCCGCGCGTAGCACCGGGCCAGCGACACTACAGGGAACACCCTCGCGCCCGAAACTCTTTCTGCGTTATCGTCGACACCCCGACAACACTGCTGCGCAAAGAGCCCACCATGACACTTTCACCCCGGGACCAACAGATTCGCCTTGCCCACGCCGGGCTGATCCGACTCGTGGTTCAGGCCACCCAGAATCCCGGCGCCCGCTCGGAACTGGAGCCGGTCCTTTCCCAGGCCGAACAGGGCGGCTGGACCAACCTCGTCCCACGCATCCGCCGGGTGCTCGCTGGCGAACGTGACATGGCGCTGCTACAAGGACTCGACGACGAGGACACCGTGATCCTGACAGCGGTGCTGGCGGGGATCCAGGATCCCGCGACGCTGCCCGACCCCGAGAGCGCCGCGGACCCAACCCAGGCCGCACCCGGACTGGCACAGATGATTCATGCCGCAAGCCACGGCGACGCGCAGGCGCTGCACTGGCTGTCGCAGATGGCCGAACAGATGACGCGTGCCGGCGGCGACATGGCTAGACTCGGCGGCATCGCCAAACGCCTGGTCGACGGCGAGCGAGATCCGGACACTCTTTGCAAGGGCATGGGTGCTCAGGGCGAATCCCTGGTGCTCTCGCTGCTCGGCGAACTCGGGAAACTGGAGCGGCACTGACGACAACCACCATGGCCGCTGGCATGGTGCATCCACCGGCACTCGCCTCGACAAGCCTGGCTCCAGCACTGACAATAGGGGGCTCATTGTCTGACCCACGCATACCGAGACCGCCTTTCCGCGATGAGCGAATCCCCCCGCAAGATCCTGGTAACCAGCGCCCTGCCCTATGCCAATGGGCCAATCCATATCGGGCATCTGGTCGAATACATCCAGACGGATATCTGGGCGAGGTTCCAGCGCGCGCGGGGCCACGAGGCCATCTATGTCTGCGCCGACGATGCCCACGGCACTCCGATCATGCTCAAGGCGCGTGCCGAAGGCATCGAACCCGAGGAACTGATCGCGCGCGTACGCAGGGAGCACGAGGCTGATTTCGCCGGGTTTCTGATCGGCTTCGACCATTACCACAGCACCCATTCGGACGAAAACCGCTACTGCGCCACCTTCATCTACGACGCGTTGAAGGCCGGCGGCCATATCGCGGTCCGAACGATCAAGCAGGCGTATGACCCCGAGGCTGGCATGTTCCTGCCTGATCGGTTCATCAAGGGCACCTGCCCGAAATGCGGCGCCACCGACCAGTACGGCGATTCCTGCGAAGCCTGCGGAGCAACCTACAGCCCGATGGATCTCAAGGACGCGGTGTCGGCGATCAGCGGCGCCCGTCCGATCGCCCGCGATTCAGAGCACCATTTCTTTAAACTGGCGGACTTCGAACCCTTCCTGCGGGAATGGACCGGCTCCGGACGATTACAGAGCGCGATTCGCAACAAGCTGAACGAGTGGTTCGAAACCGGACTTGCCGACTGGGACATTTCCCGCGATAGCCCGTATTTCGGATTCGAGATTCCCGGTGCCCCCGGAAAGTTCTTCTACGTATGGCTGGATGCGCCCGTCGGTTACATGGCCAGTTTCAAGGCCTATGCGGAAAAGCGCCAGCTCGACTTCGACGCCTGGTGGGGCGCCGAATCCGACACCGAGATGTACCATTTCATTGGCAAGGACATCGCCTATTTCCACACCCTGTTCTGGCCCGCGATGCTGCACGGCGCCGGCTTCCGAACTCCGACCGCTGTGTTCTGCCACGGCTTCCTGACCGTCAACGGGCAGAAAATGTCGAAATCGCGTGGCACGTTCATCCGCGCGCGGGACTATCTCGACCACCTGAACCCGGAGGCATTGCGGTACTACTTCGCGGCCAAGCTCGGCGCCGGCGTCGACGACATCGACCTGCAGATGGACGATTTCGTGCAGCGCGTGAACTCGGATCTGGTCGGCAAAGTGGTCAACATCGCCAGCCGCTGCGCCGGATTCCTGACCAAGCGCTTCGACAGCGCGCTCAGTGACCACCTGCCGCGACCCGACCTGCACCAGCAATTCGTGGTGGCGGGAGACACCATCGCGCGCCATTACGAAGCCCGCGAGTACAGCCAGGCAATGCGCCAGATCATGGCGCTGGCCGATCAGGCCAATCAGTACATCGACGAAGCGCGGCCGTGGGTATTGGCCAAGGACCCGGCAAGTGCCGACGACGTGCAGGCCATCTGTACCCAGGGCCTCGACCTGTTCCGGATTCTGACCATGTATCTTGCGCCGGTGCTGCCGCGTCTGGCCGAACGGGCGGGCCGCTTCCTGAATCGTGAGGACCTCGCCTGGGCGGCCCGCGAAGAGCCATTGATCGGAGGCACCATCCGTCCGTACGAGCCACTGATGACGCGTATCGAACCCTCCGCCGTGGAGGCACTGCTCGACGCCTCGCGGGAGCATCTGGCCCCAACGCCGACCGGGCCGGTCGATGAGCCGGCCACCAAGACCCCCAACGCCGCCGCGGTGGATACTCCGGACTCCGGCAGTCCCGCGATGGAGCCCATTGCCGATACCATCGATTTCGAGACGTTCGCCCGCCTCGATCTCCGCATTGCACGAATTGCCGCCGCCGAATACGTCCAGGGTGCGGACAAGCTGCTGCGCCTGACGCTGGAACTCACTGACGGTGAACAACGCCAGGTTTTCGCGGGCATCCGCTCGGCCTACACGCCCGAAGCGCTCGTCGGGCGGCTGACGGTGATGGTCGCGAACCTCGCACCCCGGAAGATGCGTTTCGGGGTCTCCGAAGGGATGGTGCTCGCCGCCGGCCCGGGCGGTCGGGATCTTTTCCTGCTCTCGCCCGATGCAGGGGCGACACCAGGCATGCGAGTCAAATGAACGAACGACGTACCTCGGGTCATGGAGCCAGCAGCGCGGACGCAAGTGATACACCGGGCTCACTCACGTTGACTCCGATGGCGCGTGTGGAACAGCACCCCT
>SLHN01000144.1 GCA_007136145.1 Thioalkalivibrio sp. | reverse complement strand
GGAACCCGCCGCCATTCTGCCGACGACGCTGTTCGCGACACTGTTCGCGACCATCACCGGCATTACCAGCGCGCTGGTCCTGCAGCGCTTCTTCCCGCCGCCGGTGACCAACCCGCAGGAACCACCGGAGCCTACGGATACCCGGGAACAAGCTACCGCACCCGTCCCCGAAGGCGAACAGGAGAGGGACCGCGCGAACGAAACACCGCCGGACGCGCCGCAACCGTTGAACATCGAGGTTCCGATCGAAGGCTATCCGGGCTGGGTCAGTGCGCTGGCGCTCGCCGGAGTCCTCGCGATCATCCCGCTGACCATCCTCTACGGGCAGACCATTGCTCCGTGGATCATCCCGGGACTGATCCTCGGCTTCCTGCTGTTCGGCGTGGCGCGGGGTGTGCGCATCTACGAGGTTTTCGTCGAGGGCGCGAAGGAGGGCTTTCAGGTCGCGTTGCGCATCATCCCCTACCTGGTGGCAATCCTGGTCGCGGTCGGCATGCTGCGCGCCAGCGGCGCGCTGGGGGTGTTCGTCGGCTTGCTGGCGCCGTGGACCACACCGCTGGGGCTGCCCCCGGAGGCCCTGCCGATGGCATTGCTGCGGCCCCTGTCCGGCTCCGGTGCCTACGGGATCATGGCCGGCATCATGCAGGATCCGGCCACCGGACCCGACACCTATGTCGGCCTGTTGGTGTCCACGCTGCAAGGGTCGACCGAGACCACCTTCTACGTGCTCGCGGTGTATTTCGGCGCGATCCAGGTGCGCCGGGTCCGGCATACGCTGGCCGCTGCGCTGTCGGCCGACGTGGTCGCGGTGATCGCGGCCGTGTTCATCGTGAGCTGGCTGTTTCTGTGAAACCCGGTCTGGCGCTGCTCCCGAAGCGCAACGCCTTTCCGCCAAGGGGGCCGCACAGCTGCACACTGCATGTCGACGGCGGGGCGTTCATTCCGGCGATGCTCGACGCGATCGCGGGCGCGAAGCAACGCGTGTTCCTGGAAATGTACCTGTTCGCTTCCGGCGCGACCGCCGAGCTGTTCATCGCCGCGCTCTCCGGAGCCGCCCGCCGCGGCGTTGCCGTCCACCTGCTGCTCGACGACTTTGGCAGCCGCGGGCTGACCCGCGAAGACCGCGCGCGCCTGGTCGCGGCCGGGGTTCACATCGCGCTTTACAACCCGTTGGGGCTGGGCCGCTGGCGCCTGTCCCTGCTGCGCAATCATCGCAAGCTGCTGGCGGTGGACGGCGAACTCGCGTTCGTCGGCGGTACGGGGATCACCGACGACTTCGCTCCGGACGCACGGCAGGACGGTCAGCACTGGCATGAGGTGATGCTTGGGCTCAGCGGACCCTGCGTGGCCGACTGGGAAACCCTGTTCACGCAATGCTGGAAACAATGGAGCCAGCAACGCATCGCCGATCCGCAACGCCCACCGAGAACGCTGCCAGGGGCGGCCGATGCGCAGGTCGTCGGGCACAACCACGCAGGGGGCCGCCCGGTAATGCGTTCGGTGCTTTCCGCGATCGGCAAGGCGCGCCGGCATGTCTGGATCGCCACCGCGTACTTCGTGCCGACCGTCCGCCTGCGCCGCGTCCTGCTCCGGGCCGCGCGACGCGGCGTCGACGTGCGTCTGCTGCTCGCCGGCCCGCGCAGCGATCACCCCGCCGTCTGGCACGCCGGCCGGCGATTTTACGGGCGTCTGTTGCGGGGAGGGGTACGCATCTTCGAATATCAACCGCGCTTTCTGCACGCGAAGATGGTCCTCTGCGACGACTGGGCCAGCATCGGGTCGAGCAACCTCGATCACTGGACGCTGCGCTGGAACCTCGAGGCGAACCAGACCGTGATGGACCCGGCGTTTGCGCGCGAACTCGCCGCGCTGTTCAGCGCGGACTTCGAACACAGCGTGGAGTGGACCGATTCCTCCTGGCGCAACCGGGGCCTGTGGCTACGGTTCCTGGAACGCGTCGCCGGAAGCCTCGACGATTACCTGATCCAGTGGAGCTACCGACGCTCCCTGCGACACCCATCGTCCCGCCGTTCATAAGACACCAGCCCGCTTCCAGTATCACCACGGATGGGGTTGTGGCGAAAGAGGCAGGATGGCTTGCGAAGTCCCGGCCAATCCGTGTTCATCCGTGGCTGATCAACACGCGAATGCGGCGGGATCAAAAGCCTTTGCTGGCGGGACGTTATCGGGCGAAGTGTCGGTCGAGAAAATCCTGCAGCCCCTGCCGGTAGGCGTCGCCGGTGCGCAGGAAGCCGTCGTTGTGGCCGCCGCGCATTTCCAGCAGCGTGGCGTTCGCGCCGGCGGTTGCCAGCAGTTCCCGGGCGTGGTGGAAAGGCACGATTTCGTCGTCGCGGCTGTGAGCGATCAACACCGGGGCATCGATGTCGCGCAGCGCGCCCCGGATATCGTATTCGTAGCGGATCAGCCAGCGCACCGGCAACCACGGATAGACGTCGGCACCGAGGTCCGCGGCGCTGGTGAAGGCGGATTCGAGAATCACCGCGCCCGGGCGCTCGCGCGCGGCGAGTTCCGCGCCCACCGCGGCACCCAGCGAGCGACCGAACACGACGATGCGTTCAGCCGGGATGCCACGCTGCTCGCGCAGGTACCTCCACGCAGCGGTCGCGTCCCGACGCGTCCCGGCCTCGCTGGGTCGGCCTTCGCTGCGTCCGTAACCGCGATAGCTGAGGATCAGCACGGACAGGCCGAGGTCGTGGAAGATCCGCAGCGAGTCGATGCGATAGGAGAGATTGCCGCCGTTGCCGTGGAAGAACAGCACTGTCGCGCGCGCATCGGGCGCGGGGAGGAACCAGGCATGAAGACGCACCCCGTCGTCGGCGACGAGCGTCACGTCCTCGTATTCCAGACCGTGAGCCGCCGGGGTGGTGATCAGCGACGAGGTCGGAAAATAGACCATCTGGTCCTGGGTCAGGTAGACGAACGCGACCAGGAACGCGTAGCCACCCGCCACGATCAGCACCAGGTTCAGCAGGGATCGCCACATGCTCAGTCCTCCACGGAAGCCCGCTGGCGCCGGCCGCGTTCCCGCAAGACCGGAGACCCGGCTGCGGGAACGTTTCCAATCCGATCAGGCCGGCTGCGACTTGATCAGTTCCACCCGCGAGCGGACATAGAGGTAGTACAGCACCGGGATGATCACCAGCGTCAGCATGGTGGAGATCAGGATACCGAAGATCAGCGAGACCGCCAGACCGCTGAAGATCGGGTCATCGATGATGAAACCGGCGCCGACCATCGCTGCCAGTCCGGTCAACACGATCGGCTTCGCGCGGACGGCCCCGGCATTGACCACCGCCTCGGAGACCTCGACCCCGCGACGGATCTCGAAGTTGATGAAATCCACCAGGAGGATCGAGTTGCGAACGATGATACCCGCCAGCGCGATCATCCCGATCATCGAAGTCGCGGTGAACTTTGCGTCCATGAAAAAAGTGTCCATGAACGCATGCCCCGGCATCACGCCGATCACCGTCAACGGGATCGGCGCCATGATGATCAACGGCACCATGTACGAGCGAAACTGCACCACGACCAGCAGGTAGATCAGCAACAGCCCGACCGAGTACGCGATCCCCATGTCGCGGAAGGTTTCGTAGGTGACCTGCCACTCGCCGTCCCACTTCAGGCTGAAGTTGTAGGGGTTGTCGGGCTGGGCAATGAACAACTGCGTCAGCGGCTCACCGAAAGCCATCGGCATCTCGCGCAACTGCGCGAACAACTCGAACATGCCGTACAGCGGGCTGTCCACACCGCCCGCCTGGTCGCCGACCACGTACACCACCGGCAACAGGTTCTTGTGGTGAATCGAATGCTCGCGCGTGGTATCGACCACGTTCACGACCTCGGAAATCGGGACCAGCGTGCCATTCTGCGCCCGCACATGCAGACCCATGACCGCGTCGAGACTTGCGAGATCGGCTTCCTCGAATTGCAGACGTACCGGCACCGCGTATTTCACGTTGGTGCCGTAGAGGAAGGTCACGTCCTCGCCGGAAAGCGCCGTGGTCACGGCACTGACCACCGCCTGCTGCGACACCCCCAGGCGCGCCGCGCGCTCACGATCGACCCGCAGGATGTACTTCGGCCCCGGATACTCGACCGAATCATCGATATCCGTGATATAGCGGGTGTTCTCGAAGACCTCGCGCACCTTTTTCGCGATCTCGATCTGGCCCGCGTAGTCCGGGCCGTAGATCTCGGCGACGATCGGCGACATCACCGGCGGCCCCGGCGGTACCTCGACCACCTTGACGCGGGCACCGTGGCGATCGGCGATGGCATTGATCTCGGGCCGGGCAGCCAGCGCGATATCGTGACTCTTGCGCTTGCGGTCGGCCGCGGCGGTCAGATTGACCTGGATGTCGCCGACGTTCGATCCTTCGCGCAGGTAATACTGGCGCACCAGGCCATTGAAATTGATCGGCGCCGCGGTGCCCGCGTAGATCTGGACGTCGGTCACCTCGGGGATTCCCTTGATGTAGTCACCCATCTCGGACAACACCTGCTTGGTGTGCTCGAGGCTCGTGCCCTCGGGCATGTCCAGCACCACCTGGAACTCCCCTTTGTCGTCGAATGGCAGCATCTTGAGAACCACGACCTGGAAGTACACCAGCGATACCGAGCCAAGAATCAGGACCAGGGTACCGACGAACATCGCCAGGCGCGCGACCTTCGCCTTGGCGGTCGTGCCGAGAAACGGCCGCAGGATCAGGTTGAAGATCCGCATCAACTGCTTCGAAGCGGTTTCGGCGCTGTGCTCCTCGTTCCCGGCCAGAATCGCCTGCTCGTGGCGCTCGGCATGACGCCGCAGCACCTTGTACGTCAGCCAAGGAGTGACGACGAAGGCGACCGCCAGCGAGATGATCATCCCCAGGCTGGCGTTGATGGGAATCGGACTCATGTATGGCCCCATCAGGCCAGTGACGAAGGCCATCGGCAGCAGCGCCGCAATCACCGTGAAGGTGGCGAGAATGGTCGGCCCGCCGACCTCGTCGACCGCCTCCGGGATCGCCTCCAGGAACTTCTTCCGGCCCATGCTCATATGGCGATGGATGTTCTCGACCACCACGATCGCGTCATCGACCAGGATCCCGATCGAAAAGATCAGCGCGAACAGCGAGACCCGGTTCAGCGTGAAACCCCAGGCCCAGGACGCGAACAGCGTGATCGCCAGCGTGATCACCACCGCGGTACCGACAATGAAGGCCTCGCGCCAGCCGAGCGCGATCCAGACCAGAATCACTACCGAACTGGTGGCGAAAATGAGCTTCGTGATCAGTGTCTTGGCCTTGTAATCCGCGGTCGCGCCGTAATTGCGGGTGATATTCACCTCGACACCATCGGGGATGTAGGTCCCCCGGAGTTGCTCCAGCCGCTGCTCCAGGGAGTTCGCGATATCCACCGCATTGGTGCCCGGTTGTTTCGCGATCGCCACCGTAACCGCAGGGTGCATCTCGCCAAAGTGGGCCTCCCTGTCCGAAGCAGCCCCGAAGCCAAAGCTCACGCGCTGGGTGGCGTATCCCGGGCCCTGCACGACCTCCGCGACATCGGAGAGATAGACCGGCCGGCCATCATTCATTCCGACGACCAGTGCGGCAAAATCCTGCGGGCGCGTGATGAAGTCACCCGCCTGCACCAATACCTCGTTATTGTCGCGATACAGGACCCCTGCGTCGCGGCTGAAATTGCTCGCCTGCAACGCGTTGCGCAGATCACCGACCGACAGATTGTGCCCGGCCAGCGCTTCGGGACGGAACCGGACATGCACCACGTGATCCGGGCCGCCGACGGTGTAAATGTCGCGGGTTCCCGGCACGCGCTTGAGTTCGGACTCGATCGCATGCGCCACCGCGGACAGATCGTGGCCACCGCGGGTTTCGTCCTCGGTCCAGAGCGTCACGGTAACAATGGGTACGTCGTCGATACCCATCGGCTTGATCAGTGGCTCACCGACGCCGAGATTCTGGGGCAGCCAATCCTGGTTCGAGAACACCTGCGTGTACAACCTCACCAGTGCATCGGTGCGGTTCTCCCCGACCTTGAACTGCACCGTGATCTTGGCCATGTTCGGTTGCGAGGTCGAATAGATGTCGTCGATCCCCTCGATTTCGGAGAGCACCTGTTCGGCTGGCGTCGCGACCAGTTGCGAGACCTCCTCCGCGGTTGCGCCGTGGAACGGGATGAACACATCGGCGATCGTCACGTTGATCTGCGGCTCTTCCTCGCGCGGCGTGATCATGATCGCGAACGCGCCCAGCAGCAGGCCCACCAGCGCCAGCAACGGAGTGATCTGCGTGGTCAGGAATTTTTCCGCGATCCGGCCCGAAATCCCCATCGGCTGATCCCCCTGGGACTTTGCCTCCTCGCTCATCGGGACACCTGCTGGCTTTCCTTCAGGAAGATCCCGGCATGCACCGGATCGAGCGCTACGCGCTCACCCTGGCGCAACCCGGCCAGCACCTCGAAGCCCTCCGGAAGCTCCCGGCCGACCCGGATCTGGCGAAAACCGATGCGCCTGTCGTGATCGATCACGTAGACCGCGACCACCTCGCTGCGGAAGACGACCGCCTCGGACGGCACCACCAGGCGTTGATCCTCGCCCAGCTTGATCGCCGTTTTCACGAACATACCGGGAAACAACCCCGCATCCTCGGGTAATTCCGGCAGATTCACGCGTACACGGAAGGTGTTCGAGGCAGGATCGGCATAGGGAAAGATCGTCAGGCTCTCGGCGGCGATTCTCTCGCCGGTATCCAGGATCACCTGCGCCTCCCGATGCCGGCGCAGGTTTCCGATCAACTGCTGCGGCACGTTGATTTCCACCCGCAACTGCTCCAGGCTGATTCCGGTCACCAGCGGCGAACCCGGGCTCACCGACTCGCCGACCTCGACGTGACGCTCGGTCACTATCCCGGGATAGGGGGCGACCACCGTGGTATAGCCGAGCTGTTCCCGCGCCTCCTCGAGGGCGGCCCTTGCCGACTCCAGACGGGCCTGTGCCGAATCCCGCGCGGCGCGCGCACGATCGAATTCGGCCTCGGACACCAACCGCTCCGCAAAGATGCTCTCGATCCGGTCGAATTCGGACCGCGCCTCGGTCGCACGCGCCCGGGCCTCCTGCAAGTTGCCCTCGGCCGACCGCACTCTTGCCTGCTGCTCGGAGTCGCTCAGGCGCAGCACCACCGCACCCTGCTCGACAAAGTCGTCGACGTCGTAGAAAACTTCGACGACGCGCCCGGACGTCTGTGCGGAAATCGTCGATCGCTGCACGGCCTCGACCCGGCCGTCGACGATCCGCTCCTGCATCAACGCCTGCCGCTCGACCGTGGCGGTCAGAAACGGCAGATCCGAGGCCATCGCCAGCGGCGTGATCAGCAGCAACGCGACCGACAGCGCGGCCCCCTTCATCCATTCAAGCTTCATCATCCAGTCCCCAGGAATGTGCGTGTACGGGCTCGCAAGGACCCATAATATTAGATCTCTCTAATATACAGAAATCATCTTTAATGAAGTTCTTTCCCCTGAACAAATTAGTGTAGTGCAACTCTGCGTCATCGTGGTGCTGCTGGCAGGCCCACCAAGCTGATAAGATGCAGCGGCGAACCCCGAATAACGGATGTCGGCCCATGCCCCTGCTAAGCATCGAGACCAATACCTCCCTGCCCGCGAACACCGGCCTCCTGACCGCCGAACTGTCCGCAGCCGTCGCCCAATGGCTCGGCAAGCCCGAGGGTTACGTAATGGTGCGGCTTCAGCATAACCCGGCCATGCGCTTCGCCGGCACTACCGATCCCCTCGCCTACTGCGAGCTCAAAAGCATCGGGTTGCCCGAGGCGAAGACCGGCGAACTCTCGGGGGCTCTCTGCGCCCGGCTCGACGAAATGCTGGGCATCCCAGCCGAACGCGTCTACATCGAATTCAGCGACGCCCCACGGAAGTTCTGGGGCTGGAACGGCTCGACCTTCTGAACCACGCCCTGCCCCCGAGGGCGGAGCGCATCCCAGCGATTCATCCAGGAAACGAACCTCATGCGCGTCTCGCAGTTTCCCCTGAACACCCTGAAGGAGACCCCGGCGGAAGCCGAGGTCATCAGTCACCAATTGCTGCTGCGGGCGGGGTACATTCGCCGCCTCGCATCCGGCCTGTACACATGGCTGCCACTGGGCCTGCGGGTGCTGCGCCGGGTCGAGAACATCGTGCGCGAGGAGATGGACCGGGCCGGTGCGCTGGAACTGCTGATGCCGGCCGTCCAACCGGCTGAACTCTGGCAGGAATCGGGGCGCTGGGAGCAATACGGCGCCGAACTGCTGCGACTGCAGGATCGCCACCAGCGCGAATTCTGCTTCGGACCCACGCACGAGGAAGTCATTACCGATCTCGTCCGGCGCGAGATCCGCAGCTACAAGCAACTGCCCGTCAACTACTACCAGATCCAGACCAAGTTCCGCGACGAGCGCCGGCCGCGCTTTGGCATCATGCGTGCTCGGGAATTCCTGATGAAGGACGCCTACTCGTTCCATCTCGAGCCCGAGAGCCTGCAGGCCACCTACGAGGCCATGCATGCGGCGTACACCCGGATCTTCCATCGCTGCGGCCTGGAGTTCCGGGCGGTAGAGGCCGATACGGGATCGATCGGCGGCAGCGCCTCGCACGAGTTTCACGTGCTCGCGGACTCGGGCGAGGACAGCATCGCCTTCTCGGTCGGGGGCTACGCGGCCAACGTCGAGTTGGCCCCCACGCCGAAGCCCTCCGCGGCCCCGCCGCCGGCCGAGGCAATGACGAGGGTGGCAACCCCGGGCGTCCACAGTATCGCCGAACTCGCGTCCTTCCTCGGTATCCCGGCATCGCGGACCCTGAAGACACTGATACTCGAAGCCAGCGCGGATATCGACGCGTCACTGGTCGCGGTGCTGCTGCGCGGAGACCACGATCTGAATGCCGTGAAGGCCGAGAAGCACCCCTGGATCGCGACACCGCTGCGCATGGCCGGGGATGCCGAGATCCGCGCCGCGATCGGCGCCGGCACCGGCTCTCTCGGACCACTGGACTGTCCGCTGCCGCTCGTCGCCGACCAGGCGGTTGCGGAACTGGCCGACTTCGCCACCGGTGCGAACGAGGACGGCTTTCACCTGACCGGGGTCAACTGGAACCGGGATCTGCCACTGCCCGAAACGGCGGACCTGCGCAACATCACCGCCGGCGAACAGGCGCCCGATGGCTCGGGCCCAATCGAGATCCGCCGTGGTATCGAGGTGGGACACATCTTCCAGCTCGGCGAGAAATACAGCCGCGCCCTGAACGCCAACGTATTGGACGAGTCGGGGCGCGAACGCGTGCTGACCATGGGCTGCTACGGAATCGGTGTATCCCGGGTCGTCGCCGCCGCGATCGAGCAGAATCACGACGAGCGCGGGATCCGCTGGCCCGCCGCGCTGGCGCCGTTCGATATCGCCCTGTGTCCGATCGGCGCGAAGAAGTCGCAGCGCGTGCGGGAGGCCGTCGCCGAACTGCACGACGAACTCCAGGCAGCCGGCTTCGCCGTCCTGCTGGACGACCGGGACATCCGCCCCGGCGTGATGTTCGCCGACATGGAACTGATCGGCCTGCCCCACCGGCTGGTGCTCGGCGAACGCGCGCTGGACGAAGGGCTGATCGAATACCAGGGCCGCCGCGACCCGGAAGCCCGGAAGGTCGACAGGGCCGGTCTGGTCCAATTCCTGCGCGACGCGCCACCACGTTAACTGCCATGGCGCCGGCGGCCACCTCTGATCATGAAAGGCGTGGGGTGCCAATGAGCGCAGCGAGTTGCACCGGTCGAGACCCGGAGGCCGGCCGGCGTGGTATCGGTGTGGTTCGGCTGCGCCTCACGGCACCCTACAGGATTCTTTCACGCTAACGTATAGAGAAATCGCGTGGCAGAGGATCCGGGAGCGGTTCCGGCTCGCAATCGACGGCCGTGACCCGGGCCTGGGGCGGTCCGATCCCGAGCCAGGCACGAAATTCGGACAGCGCGCCGGCCGTGCCGACGGCCAGCACCTCTACGCTGCCGTCGGGCAGATTACGGGCAAGGCCGACGATACCCAGCGAGAGCGCCTTGCGCTGGGTCGAGGCCCGGAAGAAAACGCCCTGAACCCGTCCGGTTACCCGGCAACGCAGGGCCTCGTTACCATAGTGATTGCCGTTCATGCTCACCTCCGGAGACGAAGATGACCGATTCGCCGCGCATTTACCACAATCCTCGCTGTAGCAAATCACGGGCCACGCTGAACCTGCTTCGAGAGCGTGGACTTGAACCCGAGGTAGTCGAATACCTGAACACACCCCCCGATGAAACGACGCTGAGGGAAATACTCGACCAGCTCGGCATCGGCCCGCGGGAGCTCATGCGCACCGGCGAGACCGAATACCGCGAACTCGGACTGGACGATCCCGGTGTTTCGGACGAACAGTTGCTCCGGGCCATGGTCGAACACCCGAAATTGATGGAACGTCCGATCGTGCTTCACGCCGGAAAGGCCCGCTTGGGGCGCCCACCCGAGCGCGTACTGGAGATCCTGCAATGACCGAGATTCTCGTGCTGTACTACAGCCGCTATGGGGCCACGGCTCAGTTGGCAAGGCAAGTTGCCACCGGGGTCGAAAAATCGGGAGCGGTGGCGCGCGTACGAACGGTGGCACCGATTACTACCAACATGGAGGGCGAGGCACCTGCGATCCCGGAGCAGGGTCCGCCCTACGCCACCATACGGGACCTCGAGGAAACCGATGGCCTGGTGCTGGGTTCCCCGACGCGGTTCGGCAACATGGCGGCACCGCTGAAATATTTCCTCGACGGGACCAGCGGCATTTGGGCCAGCGGCGCGCTGGTGGACAGGCCTTTCGGCGTATTCACCAGCACCGCGACGATGCACGGGGGCCAGGAAACCACCTTGCTGAGCATGGCCCTGCCGCTGATCCACCAAGGCATGCTTTGGGTGGGCGTGCCCTACACGATACCTGAGTTGACCACCACGACCAGCGGCGGAAGCCCCTACGGTGCATCGCACGTGGCCGGAGCCGATGGTCGACACGAAATCACCCGCGAGGAGCGTCGGATTGCCGAGGCATTGGGCGAGCGCGTGGGGCGCCTGGCCGAGCAACTGCGACACGGGGCGGTGGCTTGAGACTGAGTCTTGCCCAGACCGGGCGCTGGCTGACCCTGGGCGGCTACTTCGGGCTATTCTTCCTGATCCTGATCTGGACCAGCCTGGTCGATCCGCCGGAACATCTGCCGCGCTCGCTGGTGCTGCTCGCTCTGCTACTGCCACTGCTGGTGCCCTTGCGCGGACTGCTCCACGGCCACGTACGCACCCACGCCTGGGCCAGCTTTCTGGCGCTGCCGTATGTCGTCATCGGGGTGACACTCGCCGCGGTCGCGGCCGACCGGGCTTATGGTCTCTCGATGCTGGTACTGGCGCTGATCCTGTTCACCGGTTGCCTGACAGTTGTTCGTGCACGGGCTTCGCGGTCAGGAGCCTGATTCGTCGCGCACCAGCGAAAAGTGTCGCAACTGTTCCCGAATAAAGGGGATAGTCAGGCGGCGTTGTTCGGCCAGCGCGGCCAGATCAAGCTGATCCAGCAAGCACAGGAGTGTTTCCAGATCCCGGCATTCATGGCGCAGCAGGTAGTCCACCACGGATACCTGCAACTCGATCCCACGCAGGGCGGCACGCCGCTGCAGGATGGTCTTGAGTTCGATTTCACCCGGCTGCTCGAGTCGGAAAACAGGCCCCCATCCGAGCCGGGAGGTCAGATCCGGTAGTCGGCAGCCGAGGCCTTCCGGAGCCACGCGAGCAGCCAGCAGCAACTGCCTCTTACTCTCGCGCATGCGGTTGATCAGATCGAATAGCGCGCGTTCCCAACCCGGCTGTCCCGCGACTGCCTGCAGGTCATCGAGAACCAGCAGTTCCAGCTGTTCCATCCCTTCCAGGACGGCAAAGGCATCCTCCCCCGTCAGATCGGCCAGTGGCAGGTAAGCACAGGCGCGGCCCTGGGCAAAGGCCGCGTGGCATGCGGCCTGCAGCAGGTGCGTCTTGCCCGAACCCGCCCCCCCGTGGAGGAAAACCTGCCGTTCGGTGCTACTGCCCGCGGCCAGAGCCACGATGGTTGCCGCGGCCAGGCCGTTGCCACCAGCATGGAAGGTCTCGAACCGCGAGTGGTCGCGTAGACGCAGGTCCAGGGGCAACTGTCGGGCTTTCATGCCGACGGTGATATCCGGGAATCCACTGGTGCGTGGAAATGTCGCCAAGCTCGTCGACCCCACACCACCGTGTAAGCGACACCGCTGGTCACGGTGGTAAACGTAACGATCACGATCAGCAGTTGCACCCAGACCGGGTCCAGATTCAGTATCCCGACCTTGAAGATGGCACCCAGCACCAGAAGGATCTGGAAAAAGGTATTGATCTTGCTGATGAGCAACGGCTCGATCTGCAAGGGTCCCACCCAGTGCCGATAGGCCAGCGAACCGAGCGAAAGCCAGACATCGCGACCAACGACCAGTACCAGCAGCCAGATGGGAAGCAGCCCGCTCAGCGTCACTGAGAGATAGATCCCAAGTACGAGGATCTTGTCCGCCGCGGGGTCCAGCCAGGCGCCAAGCCGCGTCGCCCAGCCATAGCGGCGCACCAGGTATCCGTCCAGCGCATCGGTCAGACCTGCAACCGCCAGAAGCAACAACGCCGACCAGTAGTCACCGCGATAGAGAAACCAGACGATCGGTACCGTGAGGAACAGGCGCGACAGGGTGATCAGGTTGGGCAGCTGGCGGAGATTCATGGCGGTCAGCGGGGTGCGCGAAACCACTGACGCACATCATCAGGGTCTTGATATCGGACCACCGTATCGAAACCCTCGCCCTGGAGGACCTCGGCCAGCGAGGATGCGTCCAAGCCAGTACGCAGGTCAAGAACGGCGGCGCCAGGAAGCAGACGATTCAACCGTACTTCGCGAATCGCCTGCAGGCCAGACAAGCGCGCCCGCAGCCTCTGGAGCTCGGCCATGGTCTCGATATCGACGAACCCGAGCAGCAAAGCTTCGTCTCCAGCCACTACCCGCGCAAGGCGCGCGCCGAGTGCATCGATCGCTCCCGCCAACGCCTCGCCGGCCGCCACGTCGGGCAAGGCTGCCAGTGCCTCGAACTGAATGACCTGGTTCCGGTAGGCGACATGGGCGCGCGCCCTGTACATGTCGCCTCGGGGAACAAGGTGCAAAAGGACCAGTCCATCGGGTTCGTAGCGTCGACTCGGTTCGGCAAGAGCCTCGACCAAGCCGCCGATCACGTCGGCGGTATGGACCTGCCTGCGGTCCTGCAGGTCACCAAGAGGAAAGAGCAGCGGCAAATCCCTGCGCGAGGCGAAATGCCGCAACGCGTCGAGGACTCCATCTTCATCCATGCCCGAACCGAGCAGCAGTCTGCGTTCACCTCGTTCCATGACGGCCCAGACCAACAGCGCGGGCCGTGAACCGACCCATACCGGGACTTTTGATGTTTCCAGCGCGGTGCGCAAGCGGGACCGGTCAAACGCCAGCAGAAAACCATCGGCGCCTCGCCGCTCCAGCGATCGCAACCAAGGCGAGTGGTCGGCACGTAGCAATTCGGAAACGAGGTCGGCGATCGCCGAGGAATGGAACCCCGCCAGCTGCACCAGCGCCTTCTCGAGGCCAACGACCGTGGCCTCGTTCTCGTCCTTGGCCTCGACTGACACTTCGATCCACGATGCAGCCGCCGGGAACATCGCCACCATCAGGAACAGCATGAAGGCGGCCAGAAACCAACGCCGTCGGGGTTGTTTCCGACCCGAACCGCGACTCTCCGAGGCGAACGCGTCCTTCGGGCCAATGCGGCCCGGGGAACGCCCACAGCCGGCCTTTCCGAAAAACACACACCCCGAATCGGGAATCGCGTCCAATTGGTCAAGCGCCGCCACGCAAATCTCCAGAACAAATATGGGCAACAGGATTCCAGATCGCCCCGAACACTCCACCGACGAGCCCGTCGCGCGCGAGGCAGCTCCTACACAAGCTTGTCCCTCGCGGGCGACGATGCTTGCGGTTCCACTTCGGTCCATGCAATTTTCCCTGCCCGGGGCCGATGCGCCCGAATCCAGACAAGTCTTCAAGCGCGCAACATACCACAGCCGACGCCATCATTTGCCGGAGCAGCTTTTGCAAGCACTACCTGCCATCGTTACCATTCACCATCCCCTCCATGAGAGCTTCCATGCCTGAACCAAGCCCCGGTCTGACCTATCGCGACGCTGGCGTCGACATCACTGCGGGAAGCGCCCTGGTGGAACGAATCCGACCTCACGCCGCACGCACCCGACGACCCGGCGTGCTGGCCGGACTGGGCGGCTTCGGGGCGTTGTTCGAGCTTCCGGTCGAACGCTTCCGCAGACCTGTACTGGTGTCGGGTACCGACGGCGTTGGCACCAAGCTGCGAGTTGCGCAGGAACTCGGCCGCCATGACAGCATCGGCATCGACCTTGTTGCGATGTGCGTGAACGATATCGTTGTGCAGGGCGCGGAGCCGCTGTTCTTTCTCGACTATTACGCAACCGGTCGGCTGGACGTCGACATCGCTGCCGACGTGGTCAAGGGCATCGCCGAAGGTTGTGAGCAGGCAGGATGTGCGTTGGTTGGCGGCGAGACAGCGGAAATGCCGGGTATGTACCACGGCGGCGACTACGATCTGGCGGGTTTTGCGGTCGGCATCGTCGAAAAGGACGAGATCCTTGACGGGAGCGCCGTACAAGCCGGTGACGTACTCCTGGGGCTGGCATCCAGTGGACCCCATTCCAACGGGTATTCGCTGATCCGCCGCGTACTCGAACTGAGTTCGGCGGACCTCCGTCAGCCGCTGGCCGACGGCGGAGGCATACTGCTCGGGGATGCCCTGCTGGCACCAACGACCATCTACGTCCGCGCGCTGCTTCCGTTGCTGAAAAACCGGCGCATTCATGCGCTCGCGCATATCACCGGGGGCGGCCTGACCGAGAACCTGCCCCGCGTACTGCCCCAGGGCCTCGACGGCCGTATCGACCTTGCCTCCTGGCCAAGGTTACCGGTTTTCGACTGGCTGCAGGGAGCGGGTGGCATCTCTGAATCGGAGATGTTACGGACGTTCAACTGCGGCATTGGAATGATCGTCATCCTGCCCGCGGCCGAAGTGGATGCAACGATCTCGGAGCTGGGGGCGGTCGGCATCCCGACATGGCCCATCGGAATGGTGGTCGAGGGCGCGGGCACGCCTACCGTCCACTATCTGTCGGCATGACCACCGATGCTGCCGGTCCGATCGCCGCATGCGCCGCGCTGGCTTCGGTGAACGAAAAAGCTCAGCCCAGCGTACCGATGCCACGCCGGTACCGCACCCCAAGCCTCGGAGGCCTCGAACGGTGCAAACCGCTTGGCTCACGTGTGCCCCAGTCAGTTCGTTTTCCGGTGTGGCGCGGGCATGACCATTAGCCACGATCCCGCTGACGGGAAACGCTTGGTGGTACTGATTTCCGGGCGTGGGAGCAATCTGAATGCCCTGATCCAGGCCTGCGCGGACGGACGCATCCATGGTCGGATCGTCCAGGTGATCAGCAACCGTCCTCAGGCACTCGGCCTTGATTTCGCTCGTCGGGCGGGAATCCCGTGTTCGGTGGTGGATCACCGTGCCTATCCGGATCGCGAAGCCTTCGACCGAGCGCTCGCCGATCGTATCGAAGCTTCCAGGCCGGATCTTGTCATACTGGCCGGCTTCATGCGGATACTGACTGAGCCATTCGTTGCACGTTTTGCCGGCCGCATGGTCAACATACATCCGTCGCTGCTACCCGACTTCCCCGGGCTCGATACCCATGCCCGAGCGCTGGCCGCAGGCGCCGACACCCACGGTACCAGCGTTCACTTCGTCACGGCGGAACTGGACGGCGGCCCGATTCTGATGCAGGCCCGGGTACCGGTCCACGCGGACGACGACCCGGGAACACTTGCACAACGCGTGCAGGCGGCCGAGCACCAGCTTTATCCCGCCGCGGTCGGGCTAATCTGTGCCGGCCGCGTTCATGCCACGGGTGGCACGCTGGAATTCGATGGCAGCAGGCTGGAGCAGCCCCTGCTTCTGAGCGACATCATCGAAGCGAGGTAGACATGCGCTGGCTGAACTGGATTGTAGTACTGCTCCTGACCGGAGCCATGAAAACCGCCGTTGCCAGTTCGTTCCCCGCGTATACGGCAACGTACGAGGCTCAGGTATTCGGAAACACGCTGGTAGCGCAGAGCACACTGAGCCACGAGGGCGGTAACACCAGAATGTCCCTCGACGCCCACCTTTCCGGTTTCATGCGAATCCTGGGGCGTTTCGAGTTCAACCGCGAATCAACCTTCAGCACGCATGATGGATATCCACGCCTGGTTCAGACCCGTAGCGCCCAGATCACTCCGCGTCGCGAACGGAGGGTCGAGACACGATTCGACTGGGCAACCAACCGTGCACAAGGGCACATCAGCAAGAAGGCGTTCGACCTTGAGGTTCCGCGGGACACTCTCGACTTCCTGTCGTCCCTTTACCTGACGATGCAGGGATTGCGTACCGGCAGCTTCGACCGAACGATCGCAGTGAAGATCCTCGAACGTGATCGGCTGCGCGAGTATTCTCTATTGCTGCAGGGTACTGAAAATGTCTCGACCGTGCTCGGGCCGATGCGGGCATTGCGAGTGGTGCGCAAGGACGACGATAGCGGCGTGGAATTGACCGGCTGGTTCGCACCCACGCTGAACTACCTGCCGGTCCGTCTCGACTATGAGGCTGATGGCAACATCCTACAGCTCGAGCTCACCCACGTTGAGTGGCACCAGCCGCGGGCCGGGAACAACGCGGGCCGCCGATGAGCGATACTTTCGACCTGGCGGTGATCGGCAGTGGTCCAGGCGGGTACCGGGCAGCTGTGCTCGGAGCCCTGCGCGGACTCGACGTTGTCATCATCGAGCGCGCGGAGTGGGGCGGCTGCTGTCTGAACCGCGGCTGCGTGCCGAAAAAGGATTGGTATCACTCGGCGCGCATGCTCGCCGCCCAACGGCACTTCGCCGGCCGCGGCATCACCGGAACGCTGTCCGGCGACCTTGCTGGAGCCTGGGAGCACCAACGCAGCGTGGTGGGCACGGTCCGTGATAGCTATCGCGGCTACCTGAAACATCTGAAGGTCCAATCCCGCGAGGGACATGCTCGGTTTGTCGCGGCTGATGTCATCGAGGTCCAGGGACCGGATGGCGTGGAAACCATCGGGGCCACGAACAGCATCATCGCGACCGGCGCGACACCAATCGTCCCCAGCCCCTTTGAATTGCACGAAGGACGCATCCTCAGTACGGACCTGCTGTTCGATCAACCGCCACCTTCGGGGCAGCGGGTCGCGATCATCGGAAGCGGTGTGGTGGCCACCGAATTCGCATTCATCCTGACGATGCTGGGCCGGGACGTGACCTGGCTGACACGTTCGACGCCGCTGTCTCGGCTGGGATTCAGCCCGCAGGCGCTATCGACGCTGAAGAAGCAGCTGGCGGTTCACGGGATCGATGCCCAACGGGTCAAGGATTATGAATCGGTGACGCTGGAAGGCGACCGGGTGGTGATAGCCGCCGACGGCAATACCTTCGATGTGGACTGGGTATTGCTGGGCACCGGCCGTAGACCATTTACCGAAAACCTGGGCTTGGAATGCATCGGTGTGGAAACCGATTCCCGCGGCTTCATCCGGCGTCGAGGCACCCTGCGGACGTCGGCACCGAACATCTACGCCATCGGCGACGTCGCGGGCGACTGGATGACCGCCAACCACGCGCTGTCGGACGCCACCGTCGCGGTCGACAACATCCTCGGAGACACCGAGCGCGAGCAGGATGGGCGATTCGTTCCCATGGTGATCTACAGCGCCGTGGAGATGGCGCGCCTGGGAATGACCGAGGACTCCGCCGAGGACGAGGAACTCGAGCCAGCGATTGGATTCGCGGCGTTCGAAACATCGCCATGCGCCTTGGGACAGGATGAGCCGGAGGGCTTCGTGCGTCTGATCGGCGACATGGACAGCGGCGCGCTTCTCGGCGGTGAGATCATCGGCAGTGACGCCGGAGAGTTGATCCACCTGCTTTCTCTGGCACCGGACCGGGCGACGGCATTGGCCTGGCTCGCCCAAGGCACGTGGAATCACCCGGCCCGCGCCGAGGAGGTTCTGAACGCCACCGAGACCCTGGCCTCGAAATGGCATCTCGAGGACACGATTTTCCGCTGACGGACGTCACTCGCCGGCGACGGTCATCGACTCGATCAGGATCGATCCGCAACGGGTATTGCCGCGAATGTCGATATCGTTACCAACCGCCGCAATCCTTCGGAACATGTCCTTCAGGTTCCCGGCGATGGTGATCTCCTCGACCGGGTGCACGAGTTCGCCGTTCTCGACCCAGAAACCCGCTGCGCCGCGCGAATAGTCTCCGGTAACCTGGTTCACGCCCTGCCCGATCAGTTCGGTGACCAGAAGCCCGGTACCCATGTCCGCAAGCAACTCGCGAAAACCCTTGTCACCGGGGTGGGGCTGCACGGTCACATTGCGCGCGCCCCCGGCATTGCCGGTAGTCTGCAGCCCCAGTCGCCGGGCAGCATAGCTGTCCAGAATGTAACCCTGAAGCACCCCGTCACTGATCAGTTCCCGATCCCGGGTCCGCACGCCCTCTCCATCGAAGGGGGCGCTGCCGAGTGCAGCCGGCAGATGCGGGTATTCGGCGATCCGCATCCAGGCCGGAAAAATCTCCTGCCCGGCGGCGTCCAGCAGAAACGAGTTCTTTCGGTACTGCGCACCACCGCTGATGGCGCGGGTAAAACTGCCGATCAGTCCGCGCGCCATTTCGGGAACAAACAGGACCGGGCACTGACGGGTACCAATCTTGCGTGACCCCAGTCGTTGCAGGGTTCGTTCCGCCGCTTCCCGGCCCACCGTTTCAGGATCGTTCATTTCCGACGGGTTGCGCGACACCGTATAGGCATAGTCGCGCTGCATGCCGGCCGTGTCGCGTGCGACCAACGCACAGGACAACGAGTGCCGCGTGCTCCGGTAGCCTCCCATGAAGCCCTGACTATCCCCGAGGAAGGACATGCCGCGCCGGGTACTGACGCTGGCGCCCTCCGAATTCTCGATGCGCGGATCCACGGCAAAACCGGCGGCCTCGATCCGTCGCGCCAGTTCGATCGCGCTACCGGACGGGCAATCCCAGGGATGATCGAGATCGAGATCGTCCCAGTCGTGCGCCTGCTCCTCCGGGTCCGGCAGGCCCGCGTACGGATCCGGCTCGGTATGCCGCGCAATGCGGCAGGCGGCTTCGGCGGTCTGCCGGAGCGCGGCGGCGCTGAAGTCCGTGGTGGAGGCCGAGCCCTTGGATTGGCCGAAATGCGCCACCAGCCCCATTTGCTGATCACGCTCGTACTCGAGTGTATCGACCTCGCCCTTGCGCACGGTCACACTGAGTCCCACGTTATGGCTGACAATCACCTGTGCCGCGGAGGCGCCACAAGCCCGGGCGTGATCCAGGACCATGCGCACCCTGTCCTCCAGCGATTCAGGACTATGCGAGAGTGCCTGTACTTCCATTACCTGACTCATGCTTTTCATCATTTCCTGGGCGTGAAGAGACCGGAGCCCATGGTTCGGGACAATCCGGCCATGATGGGAAATAGGTGTGGCGGCGGATGGGCGGCTCAGGGACTCGCGCCGTGCTTGTTCACGGCGCCGCGATTGCCCCACCGTTCGAGATCATCGACACGGACGCCGACCCAGTAGAGGATCCCGAGACTGTCCCGGGTGAAGCCACCAACCAGTTTCTGTCCGGCACCGAGATGAACACCCTCGGCGAACCGTTCGGCCTGCGCGCGCGACCGGAAAACATGCCATTGCACGATGTGATCGGCCCCGTGACCCTCCGGCAGCGATCGTTCTTCTTCGAGGAGTGCGAGAAGCGTCATTGATGGCTCCTGGGCGCTGATGTTCATTGCCCGAAATTATTCGACACCCGCTGCAACACGCGGCGCGGCAAACCCTGATGGCGAGAAGATGGAGCCTCGGAAGAGCCTGACAACCGAAGGGGCAACCAAGGCCTTGTCAGTGTGTCGCCGTGTTCTTCCGTGGCCCACTTTCATCCTTCCGGATGTCATGCATCATCGTGATTGTCAGGCAGCCTGTTGGGTACCGCCAACCGTCATGGCTTCGATGCGCAACGTAGGTTGACCGACGCCCACCGGCACACCCTGCCCTTCCTTGCCACAGGTGCCAACCCCGGTGTCGAGCTCCAGATCGTTGCCCACCATGGACACGCGGGTCAAGACGTCCGGGCCGTTGCCGATCAGGGTTGCACCCTTGACCGGCTGGGTCACCCGCCCGTTTTCGATCAGATAGGCCTCCGAAGCCGAAAACACAAACTTCCCCGAGGTGATATCGACCTGCCCGCCGCCGAAGTTCACTGCGTACAGCCCGCGATCGACTGAGGCAATGATTTCCGCCGGGTCGTGTCCGCCAGCAAGCATGTAGGTGTTCGTCATCCGTGGCATCGGCAGGTGCGCGTAGGATTCGCGCCGACCGTTACCGGTGGACCGGACACCGCTCAGGCGGCCATTCAGACGATCCTGCATATATCCGCGCAGGTAACCGTCCTCGATCAATACTGTTTGCTGGGTCACGGTACCCTCGTCATCGACGTTCAGGGAACCTCGGCGGCCCGGGAGCGTGCCGTCGTCGACGATGGTGATACCGGGAGCCGCGACCCGCTCACCGATACGTCCTGCAAAGGCAGAGGTACCCTTACGGTTGAAGTCACCTTCCAATCCGTGCCCGATCGCCTCGTGCAGCAGCACCCCAGGCCAGCCCGGGCCGAGAACCACTTTCATGGTGCCAGCCGGAGCGTCCACCGCCTCGAGATTGACCAATGCCTGGCGCACCGCCTCACGGGCATAGGCACCGGCGCGGTCTCCCTCGGTAAAATAGACGTAACCCTGGCGGCCACCACCGCCAGCGGAACCGGACTCACGCCGCCCGTTCTGCTCCACCAGAACCTGCACATTCATCCGCACCAGCGGCCGGACATCCGTAACCAGCTCGCCATCGGAATTCAAAACCAGCACCACCTCACGAACTCCCGCCAGCGAGCACATGACCTGGGTCACGCGTGGGTCCGCGGCACGGGCCTCCGCATCGACGTGCTTGAGCAGCTCGATCTTGCGGGCTTCGTCAAGCGAGCCCAGCGGATCGTCAGGAAGATAGAGCCCCGTCCCCCGAGTGGCGCCTGGACGCACGGCGACCGACCCGGTTTGACCCGCGCTGGCGATGCTGCGCGCGGTGCGGCCCGCCTCGAGCATTGCTGGAAGGGTGATCTCGTCGGAGTAGGCGAATCCGGTCTGTTCTCCAGAAATCACCCGGATACCCACGCCACGTTCGATATTGAAGCTCGCGCTCTTGACCAGTCCATCCTCGAGCGACCAACCTTCCTGGCAAATGAACTGGAAGTAACAGTCGCCGCCGTCGGTACCGCGACCGAAAGAGGCGCCGAGCACGGACGCCAGCCCGTCCTCGGAAACGTTACCTGGGTCGAGCAGAGTTTCGCGAACAAGGCTGTCGATCATGTTGTTTCCCGTTGTATTGCGTTTGTGCGTGGCGCTTGCTGACAGACCGGCTGATGGCTCAGGC
>SLHN01000073.1 GCA_007136145.1 Thioalkalivibrio sp. | reverse complement strand
CCACGATATGCGGATTCGCCGGATCACCCCAGGTCAACTCGATCACCCGCGACCCGGACACGCTGGCACGCCCGACCGCGTGGACGCAGGGATAGCCGGCAGCCAATGCTCCGTCGTCACTGATCACCTCGATCGTTGCGCCAAACGTGGCTGCAAGCGCCTCGGCAACCGCGGCCAGATCGGCAGGCATCATGTCGGAGGCCGGAGTATTGATCAGGTCCCTGGCCAGAAAATGGGAACTGACAATTGCTTCGACCCTTTCCTGGTCGATTCCTTCTGGCCACACTAGCTGGGGTAGTCGCGTCTCCGACTCCTTGTAACGGACGAAACGGTAACCACCAAGCCCCCACCCGATTGCGGCAAGAAAGCTGCTTTCGTTCCCGAGGTTCTCGGCGGCCAAGCGATACACCCCCGATTGCAGGCGCCGCGCCACCTGTGCCAGCATCCAGATGGGCTTCTCGGCGTCATGGCCGACCAGGACCCCCTCGGTATGCCCGTGTTCCGAAGGGATTAGCAGGTAGCTGCCCGCCTTCGCCTCGTAGCCACACTGCTCCTTCCATGTACGCCAGCGTTCCGGGTACCCTGCAAGGGCCCTGTCCAGTCCCTCGGGGGTAACGGGGACCAAGGGGATTGCCATCTCAGCGCTGGCGACGAATGTGGGTTCCACGGCGACTCCTTCGAACTTTCAAGCTGAATCCCGAACGGGTTTGGTTTCGGCAATGGAACTGTCATCATAGCGTCATCCGCTTTTCTCTCGCACGACGCGCTCTGGCCACAAACCTGGAACGATCGTGCGCAATCGACGGCCCCTCCGCGCCCGAACCAACCCCGACCGGGAAGACTAACTGCATGACCAATCCAGCGTTGGAAATCCGTGGCCTGCACAAGACCTACCGCAATGGATTCGAGGCATTGAAGGGAATCGACCTGACGGTCGCCCCAGGAAGCTTTTTTGCCTTGCTAGGCCCAAATGGCGCTGGCAAGTCGACCACCATTGGAATCATAACGTCACTCATCAACAAGACCTCCGGAACCGTACGTGTGTTCGGCCACGATCTGGATCACGAAATTCAGGAGGTCAAGCGCAGTATCGGTGTGGTACCGCAAGAGTTCAATTTCAACACCTTTGAGCCCGTGGGAGAAATTGTCGTCAACCAAGCGGGATACTATGGCATCCCCCGTCAAGAGGCGTGGCGACGCACCAGGCATTACCTTGGCGAACTCGGTCTGTGGGATCAACGCAAGGAGATGGCCAGAACCCTCTCAGGTGGCATGAAGCGCCGGCTGATGATCGCGCGGGCGCTGGTCCATGAGCCAAGACTACTCATTCTTGACGAACCTACCGCGGGTGTCGACATCGAACTGCGGCGTTCCATGTGGGACTTCCTGCGCAACATCAACTGCGATGGACGCAGCATCATCCTCACCACGCATTATCTGGAAGAAGCCGAACGGCTCTGCCGTAGCATAGCCATCATCGACCACGGCCGTATCGTAGCGAATACGACCATGAAGAGCCTGCTTGCCAAGTTGGATACCGAAACCGTCGTCCTCGACCTTCTCGCACCGGCCGAACGATTGCCCGCTCACGACAGCATCGTCCTCCGTGCCGTTGATGAGCTCACCCTGGAGGCCGATATTTCTCGCGGGCAAAGCCTTAATATTTTATTCCAACTTCTTGATCGTCATGCGATCAAGGTTCAGAGCATGAGAAACAAGACGAATCGCCTCGAAGAACTCTTCATCCGCATGACGCAAACCCCGAGCAACCGAGGCAAGGAAATACGGACAGCCCGATGAAGACTTCGCACCTTCAGGAACAGTGGACCGCGCTCCGAACGATCGTCACCAAGGAAATTCTGCGCTTCGCCCGGATCTGGGTACAGACAGTGTTGCCGCCAATGATTACCACGGCGCTCTACCTAGTCATCTTCGGCGGCCTGATAGGCTCACGAATCGGCGAAATGGACGGATACCGCTACATGGACTTCATCGTTCCCGGCCTGATCATGCTTGCTGTGATTACAAACAGTTACGCCAACGTTGTGTCCTCCTTTTTTAGCTCGAAGTTCCAGCGGCACATCGAAGAACTGATGGTGTCACCAGTACCCAACACTCTGATCATTCTCGGATTCGTCGGTGGCGGCGTGGCCCGTGGACTTACCGTCGGAATCGCGGTCACGATCGTATCCCTATTCTTCAGCCCCCTAAGTGTCCATAGCGTTGCGGTCACCGTTTCGGTAGTCGTTCTGACGTCGGTCGTATTTGCATTGGCCGGATTGATCAACGGCGTATTCGCACGAAGCTTCGACGAAATCTCGATCATGCCCACCTTCGTGCTTACGCCGCTAACCTACCTCGGAGGCGTGTTTTATTCGGTGTCCCTGCTGCCGGACTTCTGGCAGTCGCTGTCTCAACTGAATCCGATCCTGTATATGGTGGATGCCTTCCGTTACGGATTACTCGGAACCAGTGACCTTGCTCTCGGTACCTCGTACTCGATCATCCTTGCGTTCATAGTCGCATTGTATCTGTTCGCTCTGGCTATATTGAACCGCGGAATTGGGATACGTTCTTAACGTATTTGATTAACTTATAACGCACGCGGCGTCCGCGCTGCGACACAGGTGTGAAGCCGGTCGGGGGACTCATCAAACCTCACGGAATAACCAGGTCATGCTTTTGTTTCCAATGCAAATTTTTTCGATCTCGGTGCCCACCTGACGTCCAAAGGGAGAGGGACCGGGAGCGACTTATCTGCAGTATCTTTTTCGACGACCAACCTTGACCCAGGGGCGATCCTTGGTGATATAGTCGCGCAAGTTGATTCCCACGTTTCAGGGGGTTTTCGTTTTCGCGCAAGACGATCGAGCCTGCGGGTTCACCGGAGGGCCTTCTGCGGTGCGACAGGAGAGTGAGATCGTCCCGGGGACAAGTTGCATGAACCACTGGCTGGTGCGCGCCGGTGGAGCGAAACTCTGGCTATTGATGACCCACCGGTCAAAGGTTACGGCCGCCCAAAAACGGACCATCCGCAACGTCAACAATGCCCACGATGACCAGCAGCCAGCCTGAACGCAATTTCGACGAACTGCTTCTGCTGCTGCAGGACACGCTGCGCGAGCATTTGGCCCGACCACATGACCGGGAGCCCCTCCGCCAGGCATTGAAGCTTCTTGCGGCGCTCGACCTGCGCCTCGGCCCGAGCGGATCCCGCGATGTCGCTGCGCTGTTTCAGCAGATGGTCCGGTTCGTGGCAGGTCTTGCGCAAGGGCTGCTTACCCCTAGCCAGGAAAGCGCATACCTTCTGGCGCGGGCGGCACTCGAAATCCCCGCCGAATCCGAAATCGATGGTAACCATCGTGCTCGCACCCTGCGCCTGCTCGCAAAGGAACTCCAGGCTTTGCGGGACGACAGCCGCGGCCACGCGGGAACCACCAGCCCATCCAGTCCATGCACGACTACCGCTGATTCACCCTCGAGCCCGACCACATCGCATTCCCCGGCCCCATCCAGGGACAAGTCTGGAACACGCGCCAAATCCACGATGGAAGCCTGGCCGTCACAAGCACGCTCAGGCGACTCCCGCGCACCCCGTGCTGGAAGCACGGTCGCGCCAGTGCTCAACCGCTCCGACGAGGGTTCACATGCTGCCATCGCTCCGGACAGCGCTTCATCTATTTACCAAAACCCATTATTTACAGGGAGTTTGAAAAAAGAATTCAAGGATAAACCTCAGCCAGTTCGGCCCACGTCCAGGCGCGCGTCCACCGATCTGGAACCAGTTGACGCACTGGACGATGCTCGGCATCGCTTCCAGGCCGCGCTGCTTCTGGTCTGTCGCGAGTCCGATGCCCGTGCAGCAGCCCATCAGCTGATCGCCGTCTCGGGTGAAATTTCCGCCGCGTTGCCGGGAACCAGCTGCGGCGCTCTATTCGAAGGTACCAAACGGCTCGCAGCCGATATCGCGAGAACCGGGGCGGAACCCTCGCCAGCGGTCAAGCGCCTGCTTGGCCGAGTCGACCGGCAGCTCGGGCAATGCCTTCGCTCGTTCCGACAACCCTGGCCAGATGGCGACGAGTCAGCGCGCGGCGCGGCGTGGAAGGTTCCTGTCGAGCTGATCATTGCCGTCCGCGACGCAGTGGCAGCCCCGGGAGAGATGGCGACCGCTTGGTCCAACCCGAACCAGAATGCGCGCCATGTTCCCGGGAACACCCGGCGCCATGCAGCAAACGTGGAGCCGCGCGAACAATCGACGCGAGGGCATAAGGCAACCCACAATCATAGCGTTACAAACAGAAAATCGATTGAATCTGATAACGGGAGACAGCGTGCGGCGGTGGCGCCGGACTGGGCCCCGAATCGGCGGCAGGACTCTGGTCGGCAACCGGATCGCCTGGCGGATGCCATGCGCCTGTTTGGTCGTCTGGGCTCGGGAATCGGAGCGGTCATTGTCGCACTGGCACTGGCCCCAATCAGGCTCCTCGCCTTCTCCGGCGGGCTGTTGGTCTCGGCGGTAAAGGGTACCGCCATCACAGGATGGCTGGTGGTCCAGGGAACCGGAGAGATACTGTATCTGACGGGGACTGTTCTGGGCCGGGCCATTGCCTGGATAACGCTTGGAGCCGCAAGAGGCGTTTTCGCGGTCGTTCGTGGCGTCACTCACGGGATAGTCGTGGCAGTACAGGCGATCGGCTGTGCCGTCGCGGATTTGGTTCGCGGCGTGGCCCGAGGCATCGTCGTCGCCGCATCCGGAATCGCATGGGTCTTGGGTACCGCGGCCCGCGAAGTCGCATTTGCAGTTTCCGCCACCGTCGTGGCAACGATAAACAGCGTGGCGGCAGTCGGGCGCGGCATCGTTCGGGTGCTGGTGACGTTGGGTCTGGGCATCGGACGACTGGCGAAATCTCTGATTTCAGGCACGAGCGATCGCCTCGTGGCTACCTACGGCTGGACACTCCGATCCGCCTCGTTAATCACGAACACGGTTGTTCGCGCCTTCCGGCTCTCCACGAACCGGTTCCATCGATCGCTTTCCTACGCCAGCCGGCATCTCAGCGCCTTTTTGCAGACAGGTATCGCGGGATCCGTCAAGACGGTGCGCAAGATTCGGACAGGGACCACGCGAGCAGTGGTTGCAGGGGCAAGTTCATTCAGAGATCTTGCGGCCCTGCCATCCCGTATACTCACGCCGACCAGCGATACGCTGGCAAGACTTGCCGCCATTCTGGTTTTGCGACTTTGGGCTGGGAAGGGATCCCTTGTGCGTCCGCAAGTCGCAACCGGCGTTCAACGCAATGGAACCCGGCTCGCCTCCTTCTTGCTTCTTGCCTTCCAAGCGCCCGGCAAGTTGCTGAAAGTGATCGGCGAACAGTTGCTCAGACTGCACAGGACGGGGCAGCCCGATTACGCCGACTCGACATGCAACAACGCCTCTGGTCTCCACCTGATCCGACCAGCAATCGCCCTCGCGTTTCTGGGCGGGCTTGGCATCAGCGCCATGATGGTCTCCAACGTATTGAGGGATGAGACAATCGTCGACTCGGGAGCCGAGTCAGGGCATTCGTTGATAGGCCTGATTGATCGACAAGCCCGCTGTGACTTCGCCGGGCAACAGCGGGAACCGTTTCCCAGCCCGAGCACCCATGCGGCCCATGAATGCCCACCCGCCACCGAGACACTGGTCTCGGGAGGATCCGGCCAACCGCTGACCCGGATGGCATCCCTGAGCCGGCATGGAAGCGGCCCTGGTGCTACGGAGAATCCGGACTACGGGCCCGAGCGGCCGAGTGCGGCACAAGCCAGCAACGATCAGCAGGCCCTTACGACATTGCTGGGACTCAATGGCCCGATGGGAGCCGATTCGGTTGCCGTGGCATGGCAGGTCGCTAGTGATCGCGAGGGAATTGTATCGGCCGGGTCCGGTAACCCCTTGGAAACCGGTGTTACCGAATCGCCGGACAACGACACAGGACTGGCTGCGCTCCTCGGCCTGAACGGCGACATGGGCGCCACTCTCGTCCGGGCCGCATGGCCGCTTTTGCAGGATCATCACGGACCGGTATTGGTGTACGACCAACGCGGAAGAAATACCGCCACCGGACATGAACCAACCTCACTGGCCTCGCTAACCGGTCTGGATGGCGGATTCAGCAAGGAATTGTCTTCGAAGGCATGGCAGGTATTACAGGATCACCAATTTCAGGCGCGGGATGATTCCCCCGGTGAATCCAGGCCACCAGCGAGCATTGCTCCGGTACTTCGGCTGGCCTCACTGCTTGGACCCGACAGTCACCTCGCCGCGGCCTTGGTCGGCTCAGCCCCGAGCAGGGCTGCATTGCCCGACCCCGCGAACGCTCGCGCTAACGTGCCCGCTCAGCAGGTGTCGAAGACATCGCCCATTGCCGACGGCAATCCGCGACTTATTCCGGCTGGAGTCTGGGATCATGTTACGGGCGCTCGTCCCGTCCTTGCAGTCTGGGCACCATCGGTCGATACCACCCAATCTGCTCGATCACGAGGAGGCAGCCGAGTCGAAACGAACCGAGCTGCCACCACCACGACGGAAAGACCTCGATTGTCACCCACGTTCCCTGCAAAGACGGACGACGCCAGCGGCCCGGGTGAGGCCGAAACTACCGCACCGCTTCTGCTCGCATCGTATTCCGCCGGGGATCCCCGCGACCAT
>SLHN01000139.1 GCA_007136145.1 Thioalkalivibrio sp. | reverse complement strand
GTCTTTTCATCCGTCCGCTGCGTTGCCATCACGGTTCGATGGAACCAGCATGCGCCCGTGATGGCGGCCTTGCCGACGAACGAAAATCCGGCGCAATCTGGGTTCTTTTTTTCCGGCAATCGCCTTAGCGGTCGGCATCCGAGGGTTGGTCAGCACTTTCAAGGATTTCAATAAGCGCCGGGTCCGCCAGCCGTCGCGCCATTGCGAGCGGTGACTCGCCCGAGATTCCGATGGCCGATACGTCCGCGCCATGCGCGATCAGCAGGGATGCGATCTCCGGGCGCCGTCGGGAAACGGCCCCGTGCAGGGGCGTACTTCCATTATGGGTCTGCGTGTTGACTGCCGCCCCACGGCTCAACAGAAATTCGACTGTTTCCGGGTTGCCCTCAACCACCGCCCAGTGCAGAGGCGTTGCTCCAATGCGGCTTCGCCGCTCAAGATCCGCGCCCTGGGCCAGAAGTGACTCGACCACCGGAAGGTGGCTTCCCGCCACGGCATGGTGCAATGGTGTGAGTCCTGCGCCGTTGGTCAGGTTCGGATCAGCGCCATATCCGATCAGTAACTCGGTCAGCGCCAGATTCCCCGCATCGGCGGCCTCGTGCAACGGGGTATCGCCAAGCCGGTGCAAGGGTACCCCGAGTGCGCGTGCCGCCTTGGTATCGAGCCGCGCGCCGTGCTCCACCAGCAGGCGCACGATAGCCTCGTCACCCTTGCGAACCGCGAGGTGCAGTGGCGTCCCGCCTAGGGTTCCCGAGGTGAGATTCGCGTCGGCCCCGTACTCGAGCAGAAGTGCCGCCAGGTCGATCCGTCCGTGCCAGACCGAGACCTCCAGGGGAGTTTCGACCTTGCCTCCAGTGCCATCAGGATTACCTCCCTGGCCCAGCAGCCGTCGGACCAGAGCGGGATCGCCCTGCGCGACCGCGGCCCGTAGTGGAGGCGTAGCCGGAGCCGGCGTGGGTACCTCGCCCCAGGGTCCGAACCAGGAGCGCCAGTCGCGAATCATCTGTTCGAGCCCACGTGGAGCCGATTCGGCTTCCGTGGCTACTGACCCAGCGGGCCAGGCAGCGAGCAGCATGACGGCTGCGGAAAGCAGAGCGACTAGCGTCCTGTTCATGGTGCTTCCGGTCCTTCTCGCGTTAGGCCCTGACGGACCAGCCAACGGTCAATCTCCTCCCTGAGCACAGCGGAGGTCGCGTCTTCCTCCCTCAGGGCATGGACGAAATCCGCGAAGTAACGACAGCCGGGTATGCCGGGAGGTGTGCCTGGGTAGTGGGCGTAAAGAATTATCCGATTCGTCATGAAATCAAAGGTACGGTCGAAGTTGCAATTCCTGCGCTCGACGTCGATGGTGATCATTCGTGTGAGGGATTGGACGACAGCGATGGGTTGAGGCTCGGCGTCGCCCAGCGTCCACAACCGTGCGGCCTCGTCGCTGTCGGTGATGAACTGGTAGTACTGCCAGAGGCGCGCGAGCCGCAGCGCGGTGGTGTCATCGGATTCGAGTTGCATTTCCGCGAGCAGATCGTAAACCCGATCCAGGGGGGTGTCTCGGCTAATGCCGAGTGAACTCAGGATGCGTACGATCTGGGCGGTGCAAACATCCCAGGCGGGCACGGCGGCGACCTCGCGGTAATCCGGTTCGATCGCCCGGACTTCGTCCAGATAAAGGCCCTGAACGAAATAGGCGAGCGCCTCGTTCACCTTGGTATCCGCGCGGTAAGCGGGGAAGCGCCCGGTCAGGTGCAGATGGTGGGCGATTGCGTGGATCCCCTCGTGAACGAGGAAGCTCGCGGCGGTGAATACCCGGTTCCTGGTGTCCTGATCGGCGTTGTCCAGGCCCGCGAGCAGGTTGGATCGCAAGTGCAGCTCACCGGTTTCGAAATAGGCCGCGGCGGGTCCGCTTTCGCGCTCGACTTCCAGGAATCGCAGTGGCTTTCCGGACAGGCCGACTCCGCTTTCGGCGTAGCGCCGCAATTGGTCAGCGATCATCGCGCCCACGGGGGTTGCCTCGAGCACCGTATAGAGGGCCTGCAGTCGATCTGGCCGAAGGGTATCGCGGGGTTCCTGGGCGTAAGCAGACCCGAGGAATCGGCATTGATCGAGTGCCGGAAGGCTGGCCTCGGGATGATGAACCTGTCCGGAGCCGATTGCGGGTCCGGACAGGTTCAACCAGGTAATGGTGAGCAGCAGCAACAGGCGCCAGGAACTACGCCTGAATACGGTGGGAAATGACCCCGCCACGGGATGGCTGCCGTCGACGGGGTCTGCCTGTGGCCTCAGCCGAAGCCCTGATCCACCAGGTTGTCGTACCAGCTGGCCGCGTAGCGGGCTTCGCGGTTCTGGAATGAGTCATCGGCATCCGCTGGCGATACCGCCACCGAGTCGCCCACGCCGACGATCGCCTGTTCGCCGTCGGTAACAGCGACCTTGTACACCCCGGACACGGAGATGCTGTGTTCGGGAGTGAGCAGGCTATAACAGGTGTTGAAATACGACGGCGTTCCCGGTTCGCGCCCGTTCACGTGATCGACGACCGCAACCGCGGCGACCTTCGCAGTGGAGGCGGCAATATAGCCAGACTTCGGCAGCGCGCTGCTGACCATCGAATCACCGATGATGTGTACATTGCTGGCGATGGTCGATTGCAGGTCGCGGTAATTGACCGGGCACCAGCCGGAGTCGTCGGTCAGGCCCGAATCGATCGCGATCTGTCCGGCTGTCTGCGGCGGGATCACGTTGATTACGTCGGCATTCAGATCGTCGAAGTCGGTGTGCAGGGTCATCGCGGAAGGATCGACTCGCTTGATACCGCCGCCACTCTGGAACGCCCCGATCCATTCGATCATGTCCGGATAGTGGCGCGCCCAGCCGGCCTGGAACAGACCCTGCTTGGAGAACGCATCCTTGGCGTCGTAGATCACGATTTTCGCGGTCGGGTTGTGTCGCTTGAGGTAATTGGCGATCAGCGCGGCTCGCTCGTAGGGACCGGGCGGGCAGCGGAAAGGATTCGGTGGGGCGACGATCGCCACCACGCCTCCCTGACGCATGTTCCTCACCTGCTCCTGCAGCAGGACCGTTTGTGGCCCGGCCTTCCATGCGTGGGGCAGGATCTCGGCGGCAGCCGCGTCGTAGCCCTCGATGGCGCCCCAGCGGAAATCGACACCAGGTGACACGATCAGCCGATCATAGGGTACGCTTTGCCCTCCGGCCGTGAGCACTTGCTGGCCCTCGGTGTCGATCCGGGTGGCGGCGTCGATGATCACGTTGATGCCGCGCTTCTTCACGTTGTCGTAGCCATGGGTCAGGCTGTCGAGGTCGCGCATCTCGGCGAGTACCCAGTTGCTCATGTAACAGGTGGTGTATTGCGGGTTCGCCTCGATGATGGTCACGTCGATCGATGGATCCAACGCTTTCACGTAACGCGCGGCGATTGCGCCTCCGGTGCCACCCCCAAGGACGACGACGCGGGCCTTGGTCTGACTGCCCCAGGTTGCCGCGTAAGGCATGCTTGCGGCCAGGCCACCGAGGCCAGCCATCTGCAGGAATTTTCTTCGGTTGATGTTCGCCATGGTGTCGTCTCCTCAGTCTGCGTGAACGTAAGCCGCGGGATCCTGCTGGCTCGCGTAGTAGTGCACCAGCGCCTCGATGTCTTCCGCGGACAATCCGTTCAGGCGCCGCTGCATGCCACGCGGTTGTGGTCGGTCATTTACCAGGAAATCCTCGAACGAATCACGCAGGTAGGGTGCCCACTGGCCGGCGATCTGGGCAGTATCGGGTTCCGGATAGGTACCGCCCTCGGAGTGGCAGGTATTGCAGTGCTGATCGTGGATGGCGGCTCCGCTTGCGGCGAGCTCGGCGTCGAATTCCTGCCGGGCGGGGATGAACGGTTGCGCTGCGAAGAACTCGGCCATTGCCTCGAACTGTTCCCGGGTGTAGCCCCAAGCCACTCGATCCATGATGGTGGCGTGACGATCCCCTTGCTTGTACGCCATCATCGTGTCCACGAAGTACTCCTTGGGAAAGCCCGCCAGTGACGGGGTGGCCGGTCCCACGCTGTGACCATTGAATCCGTGGCAGCCGGCGCATTGGAAGGCCAGTAATTCACCGGACACCGGAGGTTCGGCATTGGCGGTGGATGCCATTGCGAGCAGCCCCGTGATCAGGACCGCCTTTATCATATTGCGTCTCATCGCTTCTCCTTCGCCCTTGGGCTGGTTATGGGTGGTCGCTGACGTCTTTGTGCGTCTTGTTGTTTTGGTGATCGGATCCTGCCGGGAAGCCCCGGAATGTGCATGTATCATGATTCCGCTAATGCCAGTTTATGGTCATTGAATGATTTTCCAATGTGGCTGGTGAACGGGCGTGCTGGTTGCCATATTTTGGCGTGGAATCATTTCCGCATGAATGCGAAACAAGATCAAGGAATGGTTTCGTTTCTTTATAAAACTCTTAATAAACAATAATTTATAGTCCCGCGTTTTGTTTCTGGTCTGTGTTTTTGTTTATAACTGGGTATGTCTTGTTACCACTAAAGGGGTATGCGGGTACCTACTTGTAATGGGTTTTCAGGTGGTAGGTGTTGGCGAATCGGTGGTAAGGGCACGAATTTCCGATTGTTACCGGGGTTCATGCGTTATTTTGTGTGCTATAAATTCGACTCAGGGAAGCGAGGGAGCCCGGGAGTCTTTTGCAGGAAATCCACTCTTGACGAACGGGGGATTCCGCTCCGGTCCGGTATCAGGGAAAGATGCGGGCGCGGGAAGAGTGGATAGGATTGGTGCCTTACCGGCGCCTTCCAGGACGAGTAAAGCTTCGGGTTCTCCGCAGGTGCCCTGAGAAGGGCAAGACGCGGCTCGCAAAGTCCCTGCGGACCTGGAGCCGTGTGACAGGGGTGGGATCCCTTGATGGGTTCCCGCGAAGACCGTAAAGGCGACAAATGGCTCGATGGGCTGAGAAGGAGCTCTCAGGGCCGAGGAGAGGAGATAACTTATGACCAGTTCCCATGGATTCGGCCATATCGGCCGGTGGGTGGCAGGGGCGGCGTGCCTGTTGCTCATGACCACCGCACACGCCATGCCGGGAGGCGGCAAGCAACCGCTGAAACCGGTTGACACACTGCAGTGCTACGATTGCCATGCGCAGATCGAGGACATGCACGCTGAAAACAAGCACGCGACCGTGAACTGCGTGCATTGTCACGATGCCAGCAAGCACGTGGAAACGGCCAGCACCCGGCGCATGGGTGAACGGCCGATCACTCACACGTCCCCCGAGGCCTGCGCTTCCTGCCATACCGCGCAGTTCAATTCATTCGTCTCGGTACGCCACGAGTCGCATCCGCGACTGGAGAAAGCCAATCCAATCAGTCGTTCGCCGAAATTCGACAAGCTGATCGGTGGCCATGGCTTCTCGTTCGAGCATGCCGAACCGCGCAGTCACGCGTTCATGCTGGTCGATCATTTCATCGTTGACCGCGCTTATGGTGGCCGCTTCCAGTACAAGAACTGGCAGAAGGTTACCGATGGAATGGGAGCGGTGCGTGGCGCCTGGACCGTATTAACCGATGCCGACCCGGAAAGTTCCGATCAGCGCCGTTTCCTGTCCCAGACGGCGACCGCGGCCAACCCCGTTTGCCTGAACTGCAAAACCCAGGACCACATTCTGGATTGGGCATACATGGGTGATCCCCATTCGGCCGCGAAGTGGGACCGGACCTCCCAGGTCGTGGAATTCGCGCGTGACCTGCACCATCCGGTGAACTGCTTCATGTGTCACGATCCGCATTCGGCCGAGCCGCGTGTGGTACGTGATGGCCTGATCCACGCGGTGGCCGACCGGGAGCTGGGTACCTACCCGAATGACCCGGCAAAGAGCGCAATGCTCTCCATGGAAAAAGTCACCTTCCAGCGCGGAGGCGAGGATTTTCGGGCCATTGGTCTGCTGTCGACTGCTGACTCGAACCTGATGTGCGCGCAGTGCCATGTCGAGTACAACTGCAACCCGGGTTTCCAGTTGAGCGATGGATCGCGCGTGGGCATGGATGACCGTCGTGCCAACCACTTCTTCTGGGCCAACGTGTTCGATTACAAGGAAGCGGCGCAGGAGATCGACTTCTTCGACTTCCGGCACGCGACGACTGGTGCCGCCCTGCCGAAACTGCAGCATCCCGAGATGGAAACCTTCTGGGGTTCGGTGCACGAGCGCAACGGTGTCGCCTGCGCCGATTGCCATATGCCGAAGGTCAAGCTGGAAAACGGCAAGCAGTACTCGGTACACAGCCCGCGCACCCCACGCGATTTTCTCGACGCGACCTGCCTGAATTGCCACGATGGCTGGACGGCGGCCGAAGCGGAATACGCGATCGACTACATCAAGAACTACACCCACGGCAAGATCATGAAGGCCGAGTATTGGTTGGCCCAGTTGATCGATCTGTTCCCCGTTGCCAAGCGGGCCGGGGTGTCGGAGGATGTGTTGAACGAAGTGCGGGCGCTACATTACGACGCTCACCTGCATTGGGAATGGTGGACCGCCGAGAACTCGGTCGGCTTCCACAATCCGGACCAGGCCCGGGAGTCGCTGACGCTCTCGATCACGAAGAGCAAGGAAGGGGTCGCCAAGCTGAACGAGGCGATCGACGCCCAGATTGCGCGGAAGTGATCTGACGGCGGCAAGGGAGGGCCGGCGCACGCGCGCCGGCCCTTTTT
>SLHN01000188.1 GCA_007136145.1 Thioalkalivibrio sp. | reverse complement strand
CGGCTGCGGAGCGTACCCCAATCCGATTCCGTCACTCGGAATCCGCCCCTGCACATGCATAAAGGTCCCCGCTGGTCGAAGATCGGCGGGCGTTTCGGCCTGTCGGGGCGATCCGGCTGCCCTGTGGGTTCCGGCCCCGGCCGGAAAAGGCGTGGACCGCGGACCGGAATCCGGGGAGGGCAAGGACTGCGGTGGCCAACCACTGCATGGCGCGGATCAGCGACCGACACCTCGATATGGGAGTTCTCCGAATGGTGGAAACCGCCGTGCTCATCCGCGCTGTCGGCCCTCGTGTGGGGTTACCGCGCACGGAGCTACGGATCGGAGCGCTCGAACGACGCCCACGAGGACAGAACTGGACGGCACCTGTATCTATTTCCAATTTCTCGAGGACATAACATGAAGCAACACACGAATACCGATCCGGTGTTCAGTTTCGAATTCTTCCCCCCCAAGAACGCGGAGGGCGCCGCGCGCCTGCGCAAAGCCCGCGCTCGACTTGCCGCCTTGAAGCCCGAGTACTTCTCGGTGACGTTCGGGGCCGGGGGTTCAACTCGCGACCGCACCCTGGAGACGGTGCTTGAGATACAGCGCGAGGGCGACATCGATGCCGCTCCGCATATCTCGTGCATCTCGTCCTCGCGCTCCGAGCTCAGGGATCTGTTACAGCTCTACCGCGATCACGGGCTACGTCGGCTGGTCGCGTTGCGGGGGGATCTGCCCTCGGGTACTGGCGGCGGACTTGGTGAGTTCCGCTTCGCGGTGGAACTGGTACGGTTCATCCGGGAAGAGTTCGGCGATCATTTCCGGATCGAGGTCGCGGCTTACCCAGAGGTCCACCCGCAGGCCAGGAATGCCGAGAAGGATTTGAAGCACTTCTGTGAAAAGGCCGCCGCCGGGGCTGACTCGGCGATCACGCAGTATTTCTACAACCCCGACGCCTACGCCTTCTTCCTCGAACGCGTAAGTGCAAAGGGTGTGGATATCCCGATCATTCCAGGGATCATGCCAATCACCAACTACACCCAATTGGCACGCTTCTCGGATGCCTGCGGCGCGGAGATCCCGCGATTCATCCGCAAACGCCTCGAGGCCTATGGTGACGACACGGCATCGATCCGCGCCTTTGGCACCGAGGTGGTCACCCGGCTGTGCCAGCGGCTGCTGGACGAAGGCGCACCTGGACTGCACTTCTACTCCATGAACCAGGCCGCAGCCTCCGAGGCCATCTGGAAGAACCTGAAGCAGGGAACCTGAGCGACGATCATGCGCAGTCCGCGGCTACTGATCGAGACCGATCTCGGCACGGGACAGCGGCTGGAGCTGCCCCCTGAGACCCTGCGCCACGCGGTCTCGGTCCTGCGGCTTCGCGACGGCGCCGCATGCCGGGTCTTCGACGGCAGGGGCAACGAGTACACGGCCACGCTGCTGCTCTCCGGCCGCCGCTCCGGTTCAGTACAGTTGGCGGGTGTCGCGGCCCCGCCGACTACTCCGGCATTGCCGCTACGGTTGCTCCAGGGGATCGCCCGGGGTGACCACATGGACCTTGCCATCCAGAAGTCGGTGGAACTCGGCGCCACCGAAATCTGGCCAGTGTTGACTACCCGCAGCCTGTCCGGTGCCGGCCACCGGCGCCTGGAAAGCAGGCTGCAGCACTGGCGGGGAGTGCTCAACGCGGCGGCCGAGCAATGTGGCCGCAACGAACTGCCCAGGCTTCTGGACCCGCAGGATCTCCCGGATGCCCTGCGGGTATTGCCCGCGGCCGGGATGCGGATCGTCGCCGACCCCGGGGGCGTCCAGCTCGACGCTCTGCGCAGAGACCATCCGGCACCCGGGGCCGGCACCGTCAGTGTATTGGTCGGACCCGAGGGAGGACTGGATTCGGAGGAACTGGAAGACGCGCGCGCGCTGGGTTTCCTTGGTCTGCGGCTTGGCCCGCGGATACTGCGCACGGAAACCGCCAGCATCGTCGCCCTGACCGTTCTGCAGATGCTCTACGGCGATCTGAGCTGAGCGCATGAGACCTCACCAGGCTCAACGCACGTCCTGATCACCGACCCGGGCGTCGGCGGACAATCGGTCCTGGAGTTCCTTGATGGCGCGGTGCTGCTGGAGTAGCGCAGCGGAAGCGTTACCCACCGCAGTACCGATCGCAAGGTGCAGCCGTTCGAGTTCTTCCAGCACCTGCCCGAGATCGCCTCCGGACGCGGCGGGTTCGCCACCCGCCTCCGGTTCCCCAATGCCAATCTCCACCAATAAACCAGACCGAAGACGAGCCAAGATTTGCTCCAGCATCCGCGTGTGTCCGGCCACCTGGGTCAGCGCATCGACAACGCGTGGATGCCAGGAGGCAACTTCGGAGGTCCTGACAAGGGCGGTCTTCAGCGCTGCCTCGGCCGGAGGCAATGTGTTGTCGGTATCCGCGCTTGCCTGCTCGGCATCACCGTCCAAAGCCGCAAAAGCCGCTGCGAGCCGAGCCATTTCCGCGCCACCCTGGCGGCGCATACGCGCCAGCTTGTCCGAATCCTCGACCTGAGACCCGGCGGATTCCGGCTCCATCACCGGATCCTCGAAGCCTTCCTCGATGATGGCTTCCACGCGCAGAACGATATCGGCAACCGGGGTGTCCGGGACACCGCCCGAGCGCACCTCGTTCAACAGTCCGGGTAAAACGTTCACCGCATCCTCGATGACCTGGGCTGCCTCCGCGTGGATACCGTTACTGGCTGTTCTCGACTCGGCAACGAAGTGTTCGAGGATCCGGGCGAACTCGCCCAGTCTTGGAGCAACGTCCCTGGCGTGTTCATGAAGCGCACGAAAACCATCGCCAAGGGATGCGATCGCGGCAGTATTTCCGGGTGCCCAATGACGCCCGACAGACGTATTCCGCAGGTCGCCGACGACAGCATCCAGAACAGCGATCCGTTCCGGCTGCGGGGCCTGCGCACCGGGCGGCAGAACCCTTTCGTCCAGAACCTCCCGGTCATAAACCAGTGGCGCCAGGTGTCGACCTTCTGGACCTCCCGGCCAGCCACCATTCCGGTCCGCCTCCCGGACCATCGGTCTGGATATCCCAGCGCCTTGCACCGACCCGGCAATGCTGGGCTCCAGGCGCGCCTCACCCGAATCACTTCGCCTGGGACCGGTTTCCATCGACGGCTCATCCACGGGCCTCGGTTCCACTGGAGCCCCAGGTCTCTGACCCCCACGCGCAACCGGCATGGCCGCATGGGCGGATAACGTGGCATCCACCATGGGGGTTTCCGGTGTGCGCAAAGCAGCTTCGATCATTCCGGTCAGGTCTTGATCAACCGCGAACACCTCGGCTGCCGGGTCATGCCCAATGACAAGCGCGGATTCGGCCTGGCGGAGGGCATTCCCCAATTGCCGGTCGACACGACCGAGCAACGGCTTGGCCGAATCGGTTGCTCCGTCCGTGCCCTGGCCCAGTGCAACCGCCAACCGGGCCGCGAGTCGAAACAATTCGGCCAGATCCCCGGCAGGCAGGCTTTGCGCGATTGCTGTCGATATTTCCGCGAGACGCCGTGTCGCTCCCTCCATATCCCGTCCCTGCAAAAGCTCGAGCAAGCCACGCTGAAAACGCTTCCGCGTCTGATGTAGCGATTGCACCCAGACGGCCCCGGCGCCGAGCCGCGGTGAATCGCTGGAAACTGACGGAGGACGGGGTACGGGCGCGCTGCTTGGCGCCATCACGATGGCCGGGGTCATCAGGGCGCCGGCCCCGCGCAACTGGCGCAGATCGTTCACCAATGGCAACAGCACGCGAGCGAGCTGTTCGGGACCCGCGGCGGTCAGGCCAACCGGCCCGGACAACCGCAGCGCCGAGCGGACCAGGAGTTCGGCACCCTCCGGGGTCCTTTCGATACGCTCCTCGGCGAGAGCCGTGACCACCCGGCGCATCTCCTCGCACAACTGCACCACGTCATCCCGACCAACGGCATCGAGCCCCAGCCGGATCTGGGCAAGACCGTCACCGGCAAGCCCAAGACATTCCTGGCACTGGGGGTTTTCGGCATATTCCTGCAGTACCCGCTGGAGCCAGAAGAAAAGATCCTCCAGCTCGCCGTGATCCCAGGTTCCGGTATCCATATTCATGCGGACCTTCTGTTTGATGATCGCGCCGCTCGCATGGACAGAGCCAACGCGAGCGGCGCGGGTCCGGGCCACGAATCGACCAAGGCCGGACAGCACCGCCATTCGCGGATAATGGGTCATCCCGCGCCGGTCGGACGCAGCCGAAACGGGGGGGGCGAACCCGTGCAACGGCCGCGATCATGGCATACTTGGCATAGACTCAGGAGCGATCACGAAATGCCCGAACCGCTTGACATCGCAGTAGTGATGGACCCAATCCACACCATCAAACCCGCGAAGGACTCGACGCTGGCAATGCTGCTGGCGATGGCGCGCAAAGGGCATCGGGCACATTATATCGAGCTTGCCGATCTCTGGATCGCGGATGGAGTCGCCCATGCCCGCAGCCGTGCGGTCACCGTTCGCGACCAGCCCGAGGACTTCCACGACCTCGATGCAGGCATCGAAGGACCGATGACGAGATTCGATGCCGTTCTGATGCGCAAGGACCCTCCGTTCGACCTCGAGTACGTGTACGCAACGTACATCCTCGAACTTGCGGAACGCGACGGAGTCCGGGTCGTGAACCGGCCCGGCGCGCTGCGCGACGTCAATGAAAAGGCCTTTACCGCCCACTTTCCGCAGTGCTGTCCACCGACGCTGATTACCCGGGACCGAGGACGCATCCGCGCCTTCCTGGCCCAGCAGGAACGCATCGTAGTCAAGCCCATGGACGGGATGGGCGGCGCCTCGGTCTTTCGCGTGGACCTCGGCGACCCCAATATCTCCGTGATTCTGGAACTGATGACCGAGTTCGACCAGCGAACGGTGATTGCGCAACGATTCCTGCCCGAATATCAGCAGGGCGACAAGCGCATCATCCTGATTCACGGCGAACCGGTCGACTACGCGCTGGCGCGCATCCCGGCGGCAGGCGAATCGCGCGCCAATCTGGCCGCCGGCGGACGCGGCGAGGCGGTCCCGCTGACTGAGCGCGACCGCTGGATCTGTGCGCAACTGGGTCCGGAATTGCGCTCCCGGGGCCTTGATTTCGTCGGCATCGACGTGATTGGCGACTATCTGACCGAGATCAATGTCACCAGCCCGACCGGGATTCGCGAGCTGGACAAGGCTCGCGGCCTCGACATCGCCGGCCAGTTCATCGACTTCCTGGAAACAAGCCGCGCACCATGACGAGGACACCCGTCCTGCGTCGGGTCAAGCACTCGACGGCAAGAGTGTTCCTCGTGTTGCTGCTGTTTGCACTTGCCGCCTGCGATCGCCAGACCGAAACCACCCATGAAACCGACCGCTTGACCTTTCAGGCCTTCGGCACGCTCGTCGACATCACTCTGTATCCCGCGGGAAAACACGATCTGGCGCGAATCGAGGCGGAATTGAGCGCGGATCTCGAGAACATGCACGCCTCCTGGCATGCCTGGGAACCGGGTTCGCTCGGGCGTACGAACCAATTGCTGGCGATGGGTGGCGAGTTCAGCGCGCCGCCGTCGGTGCTGCCGCTGATCGAATACGGACAGGAACTGGAGGCGCTGACCGATGGCCTGTTCAACCCCGCGCTCGGACGTCTGATTGCCGCCTGGGGCTTCCACCAGAGCGAGGCAGCAGGGCCACCGCCAGACCCGGACGCAGTGCGGGCCTTGATTAACGATCCGCCGCGTATGGCCGATATCGAGCGTAGCGGAGCCCGTCTGCGCGGTCGCCACCCGGAGTTGCAACTGGACTTCGGCGGACTGGCCAAGGGATTCGCCGTCGCACGCAGCCTGGATCTCCTCGCCGAACTCGGCGTTGAGCATGCGATCGTGAATGCCGGAGGCGACTTGATGACACGGGGGCAGCCGGGTGCGCGCGCGTGGCGGATCGGAGTCCGCCACCCCCGTGGCGCGGGGGTATTGGCCGGCATCGAACTGGGATCCGGCGAGGCATTGTTCACTTCCGGGGATTATGAACGCGGCTATGAGTGGGATGGCCAGCGCATTCATCATGTGATCGATCCGCGCACCGGCTGGCCGAGCCAGGGCCTTGCTGCCGCCACGGTCCTGCACGCCGACCCCGCCCTCGCCGATGCGGCCGCCACAACGCTGATGATCGCCGGACCGGAAGACTGGCCAGGCCTTGCCCGACGCCTCGGCGTCGACCATGCCCTGGTGGTCCTGCCCGACGGTTCAGTCGAACTGACCCCTGGCATGGCGGCTCGAGTGAAGTTCCAGGACGATGTGCCGCATCGCATTCGCCATGCGCAAACCGGGAACGGCCCGGGCGACGAATGATCACGAGTCTTCGCTGGGGGGACGGCGTTGCCTTGGTATTGGCCACCGCTCTGGTGGCCACGAGCTTCGCGCTTGCCTACTCCCCCGGCAACGCCCCCACACATCTGATGGTCACCCAGGCCGGGAAGGAACCCCGGGAATACCGGCTGGACCAGGATCGCAGAATAAGAATCAGTGGCGTCGCCGGCATCACCGAAATCGAAATCCATGCGGGAAAGGCGCGCTGCCTTCGATCTCCCGGCGGTCAGGGCATATGCGAGGCCGCCGGCTGGCTGGAAAGAACCGGCGACATTGCGGTGAGTCTGCCCAACCGACTGGTGCTGCAGGTTCGCGGCCCCGAGGTCGGCTTCGACAGCATGCATTTCTGATCGGCTGACCGTGTATCAGCCCGCACCAGCCGATCATCGTATTGCTGCGTTGGCGGCGCTGGCGATCGGACTG
>SLHN01000124.1 GCA_007136145.1 Thioalkalivibrio sp. | reverse complement strand
TCAAGGCGCCGGACCTCGCCGACTGCGCGAAGAAAATGGCCGACGTCGTTCGGATCGCTGTCTGAGTTCATTCATGATTCCGGATTCGGTTCGTGGATCGCTGTTTCCGTTATATTAGGCGGCTCCATCCCCGGTTTGTTCGCATATGCGTATTCTGGTCAGTAACGACGACGGCATTCACGCGCCCGGCATCCAGTGCCTGGCAAGACACCTGCGCACGGTTGCCGAGGTCCGGGTGGTCGCCCCCGATCGTGACCGCAGTGGCGCCAGCAACAGTCTCACGCTGGTGCATCCGCTACGTGTCCAGGAGTTCGAGAATGGCGACATGGGTGTCGATGGAACGCCCACGGACTGTGTTCACCTGGCGATTACAGGGCTGCTGGAACGGGAGCCGGACCTCGTGATTTCGGGAATCAACGCGGGTGCCAACCTGGGTGACGATGTTCTCTATTCCGGCACTGTGGCGGCCGCGATGGAAGGACGGTTTCTGGGACTGCCCGCGATTGCTGTTTCGCTGGTGGGTCCGCACATGCGGCATTATGATGCTGCCGCACGGGTCGTGTTGAACCTGCTTGATCGGTTGCACAGGGTGCCGTTGCCAGCCGCGACCATTCTGAATGTGAACGTGCCTGACCTCCCTTTCGAGGAGATTCGCGGTGTTCAGGCGACGCGCCTCGGCCATCGGCATAAATCCGAGCCGGTGGTGAAGGCGAGCGACCCGCGCGGGCGTACCATTTACTGGGTCGGTCCTTCGGGGCCGGAGCAGGACGCCGGACCCGGCACGGATTTTTTCGCCGTACGCGAGGGTTTCGTTTCGGTGACGCCGATCCAGGTGGATCTTACGCAGTTCGAAGCGATTGACACCGTCGGACGCTGGCTTGAAGGGGAAGCGGATGGCGCTTGACATATCCGGGGCCGGAATGACGTCTCAGCGGGCCCGCGACCGCATGATCACCCAGCTGTCGGAGCTGGGAATCCGCAATATGGCGGTGCTTGAGGCTGTGCGCCAGGTACCCCGGCACCTGTTCGTTGAAGAGGCTCTGGTCCATCGTGCGTACGAGAACATTGCCTTGCCCATCGGTTACAGGCAGACCGTGTCTCAACCCTTCATCGTTGCCCGCATGACCGAGGCGCTGCTCGAGGGAGGCCCGGTGCGGACAGTACTGGAAATCGGTACCGGTTCGGGGTATCAGGCCGCGGTGCTCGCGAAACTGGTCGACCGGGTGTATTCGGTGGAACGAATTCAGGCCCTGAGCCGTGGCGCGCGTGAACTCCTCAGCCGGCTGAAAATCAATAATGTCAGCGTCCGCCATGGAGACGGCGCGGAAGGCTGGGCGGCGAAAGGCCCGTTTGATGGCATACTGTTGACAGCCGCGCCCCGGGAAATCCCGCACGCGCTCTTGACGCAGCTTGCGCCCGGTGGTCGACTCGTCGCGCCGCTGGAGGGTGTTGACGGGCGTCAGCAATTGGTCCGGTACAGGCATACGGAGGAAGCGTTCGTGCGCGAGTTGCTCGATGCGGTGTGTTTTGTTCCGATGTTGTCCGGAGCGGAGCAGTGAGGGTCTTCGAACCGCTGTACGATCGCGTGATGGGTTGGTCCCGGCATCGGCACGCCCCGCGATATCTGGCGGCACTGTCTTTCGCGGAGTCGTCGTTTTTCCCGGTTCCTCCAGATGTGATGCTGGCGCCAATGGCGGCGGCGCGTCCGCGGGAAGGGCTGCGGTTGGCGGCCCTCACTACACTGTTTTCAGTCCTGGGTGGGGTACTCGGGTACCTGGTCGGAATGCTCGCGTTCGAAATGGTCGCCCCCTGGATCATCGAGGGAGGCCACGGCGAGACCCTGGATCTGGCTCGGGATTGGTTCGCGATATGGGGTGTATGGGTTGTGCTGATAGCCGGCTTCTCACCAATTCCCTACAAGTTGTTCACCATTACCGCTGGAGCACTCGCAATGCCGTTTCTGCCGTTCGTCATTGCGTCCCTCATTGGCCGGGGTGCCCGCTTCTTCGCCGTTGGACTTTTGATGGCATGGCTTGGGCCTCAGGCCGATCGACATCTGCGTCCCTACATGGAGCGTCTGGGCTGGTTTTCGGTGGTCCTGCTTCTGGCGATCATGGGCTACCTGACCTTCCTGGACTGATGCGTTTGGGTAACGCCGCTCTCTGGCTCGTATCGACTGCCCTGGTCTTTTCGATGGCGGTGGTCTCGCTCACCGGTTGCGCTTCGCGAGCCCCGCAGGCTCCAAGTGTGGCCAGTGTCCCCGAAACCCATGTCGTGCGCAGGGATGAAACGCTGTACCGCATTGCTACGCAAAATGGCCTCGACTGGCGCGATGTGGCCCGCCGTAACGGGATCGGGCCGCCTTATCTGATCTACCCGGGGCAGCGCATCCGATTGGCGGGGGCGGCAGGCCTGGGTGGCTCAGCCCCTTCGGTGTCGCCGGTTCAGCCCGCCACGACCACGCGGCCGTCCTCGGCACCCTCGGATACCGTTGCTCGGGCGGGTCCCAGCCCGACTCCGGCCAGGGAGGCCGCGGGCGCCGCGTCACGACCATCGCCATCAACCACCACCACGGCACCCGCTGGGGCGGGAGCCGCCGCCGGAACGCTGCAATGGCACTGGCCAGCGGATGGCCCGGTGCTGCGCGCCTTCTCCAATAGTGCCAGCACGCGTCGCGGACTCGCCATCGGCGGTCAGCGCGGCGATGAGGTGCGCGCGGCCACCGACGGAGAGGTGGTATATGCTGGCAGTGGACTGGTTGGATACGGCCGGCTTATCATCATCAAACATGATGCCCGTTTTATCAGTGCTTACGGGCATAATCAGGAACTGCTGGTGCGCGAGGGTGAGATTGTGCGTGCCGGCCAGCGGATCGCGTCTCTGGGCGATTCCGGGGCAGACCGTCCCATGCTGCACTTTGAGATCCGGGTTGATGGTGCACCCGTCGACCCGACGCGTTATCTTCCCCGGCGGTAGATGCTGGCGTTCAGATGGAGAAGTTCCGCACCATGCCCTTACAGAACCGATCGCTGAAGCAGGTCACCGACGAAGATGTGGCACAACCGGGCATCGACCCTGCCGCGGATCCCGAGAGTCTCGATCGCGAAGTTGACGACATCGTCGCCGAGGTCGACGATGTCGTGACCGATGACGATAGGGTGCGGCTCGAGGTGGATCCACCGGTTGGTGGCGAGTCTCGGGTCCGTCAGGACGCCGGACCTGCGGAACTGGATGCAATCCAGCTTTACCTCCGTGATATCGAATTCCGTCCGTTGTTGACTCCCGAGGAGGAGGTCTACTTCGCGCGGCTGGCACGAGCCGGCGATCCACGGGGGCGGCAGCGCATGATCGAGTGCAATCTGCGCTTGGTGGTAAAGATCGCCCGCCGGTACATGAATCGAGGTCTGGCACTGCTTGATCTGATCGAGGAAGGAAATCTGGGGCTGATGCACGCGGTGGAAAAATTCGATCCGGAGAGAGGTTTCAGGTTTTCGACCTATGCGACCTGGTGGATCCGGCAGACGATCGAACGGGCGTTGATGAACCAGGCTCGAACGATCCGGATTCCCGTTCATGTGAGCAAGGAGTTGCGCGCTCAGAGCAAGGTCGTGCGGGGCATGATGCAGGAACTGGGGCGGGAACCCACCGAGGACGAACTTGCGGTTCGGCTGGGAAAACCAGTCGCGGAGATCCAGCGCCTGCGGGCGATGTCCGAGCCGTCGACCTCCATCGATGTTGCGGTCGGCCCTGATGGCGACCGCTCATTGACAGAAATCCTTCCCGATGAGAACGCCGCTGGACCGTCGACACTGTTGGAGGACGAGGATATCCGCAATCTCGTCGCGGCCTGGTTGGAGGAATTGGACCAGAAACAGCGTGAAGTGCTGGTGCGCCGGTTCGGCCTGCACGGGTTCGAGCGGTGCACGCTGGAGCAGGTGGGGGCCGAGATCGGCGTGACGCGGGAGAGGGTTCGGCAGATCCAGATGGAAGCCTTGAAACGTTTGCGACGCCTTCTGCGCGCCCGGGGATTGTCCGGGGATGTGCTTCTGCCCGGATCCTGACGTCGCTATTGGCGCACACAAAATGGCATCCTGTCTGGTCGCAGCCTGAAGCTCATGCCTTGGCCGTCTCGCGCCCCACGCCATGACAGGCGCAGGGTGTCAATGAGCGCCAGCGAATTGCACCGTTCGAGACCCGGGAGCCGGGGGGATCACAGCCGGCGTGGTATCGGTGCGGTTCGGCTGCGCCTCACGGCACCCTACGTGCCACGGCAGGCCCCGCGTAGGGTGTCAATGAGCGCCAGCGAATTGCACCGTTCGAGGCGCGAGGGGTAGCTCAATACTCGATGATCAGCGCCGCGGCCACCGCTCGCCCTTCGGACAGGATCAGATTATAGGTTCGACACGCAGCGGCGGTATCCATGATCTCGATTCCCCAGGGTTCCGCGCGCAGCGACCGCCAAAGCGTCCGTGAGGGGAAACTCTGCCGCTCGCCGGTTCCGAGAAGCAGAATCTCGGGCGGATCGTCCCGGATCCACTCCAGATGATCCATGGTCAATGAGTGGAGATCAGTGGCGGACCAGGAAGGGAACAGGCGATCCGGTCGCACGATCAGGCTGCTCTCGTGCCGTACCCCGTTCACCTCGACATGCCCGGATGCATAGCCGGTGATCATGTTCAGACTTTCGGCGGTTATTTGCGAAAACTGCATGTTGTACAACCTAACGGGATCGGGTCGCTCCGACAAGAGGACCGATCGTCAGTCAGGCTCTCGATCAGGCGAACTCTCCGGAGCTGCAGAGGCCTGCCGCAGTGCGAAAAGCACGGAATCCGGAAGTATCGAGCGCAGCACCGGATGCGCATCAGCCTCGATCTCGCTGAAAACCGGGACAGTGAAGATGGGTGGCTGACGCGTCAGTGCATCGCCATACTGGTTCGTCTGGATGTCGGTAGCGGCTATGTCCATCAGCGCAACGCTGGGGCCATCGGCCAAAACCTCGATCAATTCCAGGGTGCGCCCGCGGTGACGGCCACGGATCCCGATCAGCGGCTGCAGCAGTCGTACGGCCACCTCGGCCGGGATCGGTTTAGCGTGCATCGGATATGACCTCACTGGTCGGTTTGCGACACCCAACCTCCGGGTCTCGAGAGGTGCAATTCGCTGCACTCATTGACAGCCCATGCCCTTGATCATCATGGGTGGCCGCCGGCACCATGACAGGTGGGGTGGCCTGAAGGTGTGTGAGCGAGAGTGTCAAACGTTGCGTTCCCATGGGCTGGTGGATTCAGAAGGTGATCCAGGGTTTCTGGGGTTGACTCTCGTGGCAGGGTTTTCATTGTGGCGCCACCTGTCCGATCCGCGCCATTTCCGCTCATCGATCAGGGAAGAATGCCAGTCCGCGGCAGCGATCTCGATCGTTGGGATGACTTACCGGGACCGGGCCACTTCCTCGGTGGGGGTGTGCCCGGGTTATACTGAGGCTGAGTCTCCGTAGCTCAGTTGGATAGAGTGGCCCCCTCCTAAGGGGCAGGTCGCAGGTTCGAATCCTGCCGGGGACGCCAGTCTTTGATCGGAAGTGTGTCAATTGCGACCTGGATGAGCCCTGGACCAGAGCGCAATGTCGGGATCCGCTGTTCTGTCGCATGTGTACTGGCGGCGAAGGGGCCATTTCCTCGGGTGAGGTGTCTGTGGCGTGATAATCCGGGAAAATGCAGGTTTGGTGCCCGCGCGCCGGTCCCGTCACATCGAGCCGAGTGTGGCGCTGCGGAACACCTTGGACAATGTCCGTCGGTGTTGGCGGGAGGTTTCCTGCGATCCTGGCCCCCCTCGACCCAATGGAAGTTCATTCGCGCGACCGTTGCTGCTACTGATGCTGCTGCTTCCCTGCGTGGTGCAGGTTGCTTGGGCGCAGGGTGTTTACCAATGGCGCGACGACGGCGGACGAATGGTTTATGGAGATCGCCCCCCCGCAGGCGCTCAAGCGCGGAGGGTTGAAGTGGCTCCCGGACCAACGCCGGAGGCGACGGACGCGGCCCGTGAGAGGGCAGAGGCACTGCAGCGTTTGGTCGATGAGATGGCGGCGGAACGTCGTCGGCGTGAAGAGGCCGCGGCCGCGTTGCAATGGATTCCGCGACCGCCCGCGCCCGAGCCAGTCATCGAAAGGCCACCCGTCGTTCGCTCCTATCTCTGGTCCCCCTATTGGCCGGCTTACCGCGGTGGTGTGCACCATCCAGGCTATGCGTTTCCCGGCAAGCGCCCACGACCGGGATATCACCGGTGGCCCCCGCCCGAAGACATGTCTCGCCGCCCCCGTCCGCCCGAGTTCACGCAGCCTCGGCGAGCGCCCGAATTCACGAACCCCTCACGTGCCGCCGAGTTCATGCAACCAAGGGTACGGTGAGGTGAAAACAGATCGGACCGCAACGACGCTGGGCTTGGCCCCGGGTCTCGAGCGGTGCAATTCGCTGGCGCTTTTTGGCACCCTACGCGGGCCCGCGGCGGCACGTAGGGTGCCGTGAGGCGCAGCCGAACCGCACCGATACCACGCCGGCGCTGACCCCCAGGGTTCCCGGAGTTCAAGCAGTGCTATTCGCTGCGCTCGTCCGTCGGACGAGCCTCAGGCAGTTCAATGCTTAATCGCATTAATGCTGTTTTTCGCCTGCAATGACGAGTGCATTGATCAGCACTTCCCCGGGAACCTGCCGGCGGGCGTGGATCCAGCAACCGGACGGCCATGCACTCGGGGTGCTTCGCAACGGAACGCTTCGGGGCTACGGGGTCCTTCGTGCCGTCGTCAGGGATCATGGCGTTGTGACCGCACCAGAACGTGGTTGGATGTCCTATCCTTGAGTTTGTGCATTCAAAGGGTATTGGTCTGTGCGTGTTCTGGTCACCGGAGGCACTGGTTTCATCGGGTCGCAT
>SLHN01000232.1 GCA_007136145.1 Thioalkalivibrio sp. | reverse complement strand
GTTGCGGCGGCAACAAGACCCGGGCAGCGCTCTCGCTCGGACTGACGCCTCGACAACTCCGCTATCGGCTGAAGAAACTGGGCTTGACGCCGATGCCCGAGTGAGGGGCTGCTCTACCCTTGAAAAGGGCCATTCGGCCCGTCCGAGTGGCTGACCGTTTTGGGTCGGAAGCGACCTTCGATCTCTGCGGCTTACACCAAGAGCGCCAGCGAATCTCTTCGACCGGCAGCATCTGCATGCACCTGACCCATAGCCCGCCGCAGGGGTCGCGCGAGGTTCAGCGTGCCAAGCATCCCGCACAACGAGGCGAGTACGAGGGACATGGAACTGCGCCCCGCGAAACGGTATGCAAGACAATGGTCGAGCGGATCACCCTCTGAGCCACCAGGGCGCGTAGCGCGAACGAATTCGATTCCTGCCCGGCGGTACGCGAGCGAATCAGGTAGTTATACTCCGTGCGAAAGAATCGTAGTCGGCGGTTGGGGTGGAAGATGCTCAGAACAGTCCGGGACGCTTGCCAGATCCACCCGATGGTCCACGACTACCGGATGTCGGAGGCAATCGAGAACCTGTCGGACCTGATCAAGGAGGAGGGCAGCGGCGAGGAGTTCTTCGCCCGCAACTACGTGACCCAGGGTATGGACACCCTGTTCCGCGAGGGGCTGCTCCGGCTCGCCGGAAAATCGGATCAAGCGGCCTTCGAGCTGGCGCAGGCAATGGGCGGTGGCAAGACCCACCTGATGGTGGCGCTCGGCTTGCTGGCGCGGCATCCCCATCTTCGCCCCTCCGTGATCCCGCGGGACCTCGCCGAAAGGCTCGACTTCGACTTCGGCACCGCCCGGATCGCCGCCTTCAATGGCCGCAACGATCCCGAGCACTACATCTGGGGCGAGATCGGCAAGCAGCTCGGCAAGGCGGATCTTGTGCGGCCCTTCTGGTACGAGGGGCCGCGAGGTGTCGATGAAGCAAGCTGGATGAAAATCATCGGCGACGAACCGACGCTGATTTTGCTCGATGAGCTGCCGCCTTATCTGCTGAACGCCAACGCGCGTGCGGTTGGCGGTGGCACCCTGGCCGACCTTGTGACGTATTCGCTCGGCACCCTGCTCAGCGCCGCGATCAAGTTGCCTCGGTGCTGCGTCGTGATCGCTAATCTTTCGGGTAGCTACGACGCGCAGACCAAGAATCTCGCTCGCGTGATGTCGAACCTCCAGCAGGAGGCCCGCCGCCAGGCGCAGACCATCACCCCGGTGCAGCTCGCCGGCAACGAGATCTACGAGATCCTGAAAAAGCGCCTGTTCACCGAAATGCCTCCCGAGGAGGTTGTCGACTCGGTGGCCGAGGCCTTCGCCGAGCAGGTCAAGGCGGCCGAAGACGGCGGCTACATCACCGCGCGTGGCATGGAGCAGGTCGCTGAAGAGGTGCGCGAGACCTACCCGTTCCACCCTTCGTTCAAGAATCTGGTGGCGCTGTTCAAGGAAAACGAGGGCTTCCGCCAGACGCGCGGCCTGATGCAGTTCACCGCGCGCCTGCTGCGAAGTGTCTGGAACCGACCGGACAACGATGTCTTCCTGATCGGCACCCAACATCTGGACCTGAACGACGTCACCGTGCGCGATGAGATCCAGCGCGTGAACTCGACCCTGATGCCGGCGGTAGTGAACGACATCGCCGACCAGGGTAATGCGCGGGCCGAGGAGATTGACGACGCACTCGCGAGCGACGCGGCCACGCAGGTCGCGAAGCTGGTCCTATCCTCGTCGCTGTCGCGTTCCGTGGGCGCACATTTCGGTCTGAGTCAGGCCGAGATCATCGAGTACCTCGCCGCACCCAACCGCAAGGCCGACGAGTTCCTGGCAGCACTGGAGCGCCTGCGCGACAAGGCCTGGTATCTGCATCGTGAAGGCGAGGCCTTTTATTTCAAGGAAACCGAGAACCTCTCGCGTCGCATCGAACGCGACGCCAAGCAGGTGCCCGCCGCGAAGATCGACGGCGCGCTGGTCAACCGGCTGGTCGGCCGCCTGCAGGCCCAGCGTCGCAATGCCTACCAGGAAGTCCAGGTGATGCCCAGGCTGGACGACGTGAAGCTCAGCGGGCACCGGATTCTGCTGGTGATCCAGCCCGACGGGCGTACGCCGCCCGAGCAGATCCGCAACTTCTTCGAGTTCCAGCAGGAGAAGAACAACATCCTGATTCTCTCCGGGCATGACAGCTACCTCGCCAACGAGGTCGAGGCGCGTCTGCGCGAGTTCTACGCGATCGAAAGCATCTTCGGCAAACTGCAGGCGGGCGACACCCTGTACGAGGAGGCCCGCGACAAGATGGAGGAACTGGAGGAGCGCTTCAACAAGGCTGCGTCCGGCGCCTATAACCGCCTGTTCTTCCCGGGTGGCGGCGGCGAGCTGGTGATGGCCACCATCGACAACGGTCTCAACTTTGGTAAGGGTGATCAGTCCGCCGAGGCGCAGATCGAGAAACTGCTGGCCAGCAGCCGTTGCGACCAGAAGCTCGCTCTCGATTTCATCGAAGACCCGTTTCAATACTGGGCGATGGCCGAGCATCAATTGTGGCCCACCAGCGATCGCCGGGTCCCCTGGCGGGATTTCGTGATGCGTGCGAAGACTGACCCGACCTGGCCCTGGATGCCAGGTGCGAAGGGCCTCGAGACGCTGCGTGACGAGGCCCTGAAACAGGGCCGCTGGCGTCAGAGCGCGGACGGCTACCTCGAGAAAGGACCTTTCCCCGCCGAGCGCACCTCGGTAAACGTGACCCCGCAGAGCACGGACCGAGATTCCGGGCGCACCACGCTGTCGATCACGCCGCGCAATGCCGGGCCGAGCCCCCGCGTGCACGTATCCCTGTCGGCGTCGGTGTCCGAGCGGGATTCTCAGGTCGAGGATCTTGACCACTTCGAGACCCCGGCAGCGACGCTCTATTTCATCGCGGTCGACAACGAGGGCCGCCACCAGGTGGGAGAGCCCACGCGCTGGGTCGCGGACCTGACCATCCGCCACGAGATCCACGCGGTCGCGACCACGCGCAAGGTGGAACTGCACTGCACGCCGATGGCCGAGATGCGCTACACGCTGGACGGCACCAACCCGAAGGAGGGTCGGGTCTACGCCGAGCCTTTCGAGGTGCCGCCGGGCGGCTGCATCGTGCTGGTGGCGGCACAGGCCGGTGAGGCGGAGAAGACCGCCCGCTTCAACATTCCGGCATCCGGCGATGATCGGGTCGTGATTGACGATCGCAAGCCGGCGACACTCAGCAACGCCAAGCGCGTGGCGATTGACACCACCGACAAGGCATTCCAGATGGTGCAGAAGTTCCGAGATCGGCCGGACACCCTGATGAAGGGCGTGCAACTGCTCATCGGCGAAGGCGAGAAGGCGGTGCAGGTGCGATTCAACGAGCGCCAGCTTACGGCGGCGGCGATCGAAAAGGCGATCCTGGGTATCCGGCAGGCGCTCGGAGATGAGCAGGCGCCGGTCCAGATCCTGATCAAGGGCGGGGTCGAGTTCGGGGACGGCTTCGCGCTGAGGGAATTCGCCGAGGTCGCTGGGGTCGAGTTGAAGCCCGGTGATGTCGTGCAGGACGGTCATGGTTGATCCATGTCCGTGCACAACACCAGAGCGGCTATAATGAATCAGATTTTACGTAAAGAGGTCGCTGATGAAGACCATCACCGCCACCGAGCTGGCGCGGAACCTGCGTCAGGTGCTGGACAGCATGCTGGTGGATCGAGAGGAGATCGGGATCGAACGCAACCATGTGCGGGTCGCAAAGCTGGTGCCCGGCCCCGGTCGGCAAACGGCGATGGAGGCCTTGTCCGACATCTACCGGACGCTACCCGAGGACGCCGCCCAGGGCTGGGCGGAGGACGCGCGTTCCGGGGTCAGTGGCACCGAGGATGAGTTGCGCGACCCGTGGCATTCCTGATCGACACCTGCATCTGGATTGACGTGGAACGCGGCGCGCTCAGTCCGGCCGAAGTCGCGGCCGTGACCGGCCAGCAGCCGGTGTACCTGTCCCCGGTCACCATTGCCGAACTCACTTTCGGTGTTGAATTGGCCACCGACCCCTCGATCCGGGAACGGCGCCGTGCTGCACTGCGCCGGCTCCGGCGCAAGCCTCTGCTCGTTATCGACGGAGAAACCGGCGAAGTCTTCGGACAGATGGTCGCCAATCTCAAGTCTTCCGGCCGGAACCATCGACACCGTGTGCAGGATCTGTGGCTGGCCAGTCAGTGCGTCCAGCACGGCTTTCGCCTGTTGACGCGCAACAAGTCGGATTTCGATGACATCCCCGCCCTCGACCTGGTCCTGATCTGATGGCGGTCACCCCAACCGGGAAACGCGCTTCGGGCAGGCAGGCCGGCGGGAAAGCCACCTACGCCCACCCGACCTTCGGTTTCGGCGTTCCGGCCACATCGGATCCGCACCACTTCCGCGTGGTGATCCCGCGCGGCAACCAGGCGCCGGTGCTGATCACCGAGCACCTCGGCATGGGCTCGGAGACCATCCGCGACCGGGTGATCGACCGCGTGCTTCTGGACCGCACCCGCTGGACCGCGATCCGCTCCGAGGTGCAGCGCGCGTTCAATGCCCGACTGAAGGAACACGACCTCGCGACCGGAAGCTGGAAGGTCGGCGAGACGATGGTCGACCGCCTGCTCGGCAAGGAACTCTGCGTCCTCGCCTGGGCGGTGGAGAAACTGGAGCCGGAGAAGATTCGCCTGGCGGTGCGCAACTGGCTGGCGCTGCGGCCGGAGGAGCGTTGGTGGCTGTTTGGCATGACCGCGCTGTCCACCGGCGGCGTGCAGGATGCCGACAGCGGCTGGCGCATGGCCCTGCGCTACGCCCTGGGCGATGTCGCCCCAGCGGACGCGCCATCGCCGCGTATCCTGCGGATCAACGTGGACGATGGCCCAGAGCAAACCTTGTCCCTGTTTCGGGACTAGACACATCACCTTCCGATGGTTGACCCTTCTTCCGGCGGCCACCAAAATGCTGGCAAGCTACCCCGTGACCTTCCAGGCGCCCGCCCATGCCCTCGCTCACGCTTAAAGATGTCCCCGAACCCCTGCTCGAGCGGCTGTTCGATCCCTGACAGCCCGGGGCAAGCGGCTTGCGGGCCATGCCCGCAAGTGCTAAGAGTGCAATCGAGTGCAATGCAAACAGGGGCATCCAGCCATGCCGACGAACACGATCACGATCCGGGCGGATTCGGAAGTTGCACGCCAGGTCGCGGAGCTTGCCAAGGCCATGGATCGCCCCCGGACATGGGTGATCGAGGAGGCGCTACGGCAATACATCGCCACACAGGCGTGGCAAATCGAGGGCATCCGGGAGGCCCAGGCGGCGCTCGGGCGCGGCGAGGGGATTCCCTTCGAACAGGTCATGGAGGAGATGGAAGCCCTGATCCAGGACACAGCCGGCGTTCATGACAGCGCGAAATGAAGGTCGTCCTGGCGCCCCAGGCGCGAGAAGACCTTCGGGAGATTCTCGCCTACATCGCCGCCGACAACCCGCAGGCCGCGAGGGCGGTCCTGGGTCGCATCCGGGAGCGGATTCTGGAGTTGCGAACCCACCCGCACCTCGGGCGGCCGGGGCGTCTTCCGGGGACTCGGGAACTGGTGGTTCCGGCAACACCCTATGTCGTGCCCTACCAGGTACAGGACAGCGTTGTCCAGGTCCTGCGTGTCTATCATGGCGCGAGACGGTGGCCGGATCGGCTCTGAGGTCGCGTTGGCCAAGAGTGTCCTCTCTTCCCGGTGCATGGGATCGGCCCCGCGCCGTGCACTGCGGAGCCTCCTGAGTGCCGAATCCCGCGCAACCCGGTTCCGCACTCCAGGCGTTAGCCCTAAAGGATGTCCCTGCGCTGATCGAGGCGGTGTTCCCGGCGCAGAAGGTGTCGTTCGAGGCGCAGCGGGAGCGCAAGGCCGGTGCCGGACAGACGCTCACAGCACTCGGCTCCTATTGGAAAGGGCGCAAGCCGCTGATCCTGGTCCGCGCGATCGTGCTGGGGATGCTGCTGCCGCAGACGGATGATCCCGAAAAGGATCTCGAGATCTTCGAGCAGTTGATGGCGTTCGACGACGCGGGCCTTGCAAGGCGGAGCCCGAAGATCAGTGCCGCGGAGATCGCCCGACGCATCGAGCTGGATGATCCCTGGCTGTTCTTCCGCTTTGCGTTCAAGGGCGACCCCGGGGATGCCGGGGAAATCGAGTCCGCGAGCTTCCCGCTCGACGTCGACGACTACCCCGGCCTGCGGATTCTCTGGCGTCGCGATATCGCGCAGGAAAGCCGGCTGGAACTTCTGGCGAAGGCATTGGCGACCTTCACGACCTACGAGGAGCGCGCGGGCCTCTGCAAGCGCCCGGAGGAGTTGGACCAGGAAACGCTGTACGCTCCGGTCTGGCCGGCGGTGAACGCGCACCTGGGCCGTTTCGGAATCGAAGCCCATTCGCATCCGGAACTGGTCGAGCAACTCGGCATGCTGCGCTACGGCCATCGCCCGCGTGTCGGCGACACCTTCTGCGGCGGTGGTTCGATTCCGTTTGAAGCTGCCCGGCTGGGCTGCGACGTCTACGCCTCGGACCTGAACCCCATCGCCTGCATGCTGACATGGGGGGCACTGAACATCATCGGGGCATCACCCGAGAAGCGCGCCGAGGTCGAGCAAGCGCAGCGTGAGGTCGCCGAAGCGGTCGACCGAGAGATCACCGTGCTGGGCATCGAGCACGACGCTTACGGCAACCGGGCCAAGGCCTACCTGTACTGCCTGGAAACCCGCTGCCCGGAAACCGGCTGGATGGTGCCGATGGCACCAAGCTGGGTGATCTCGAAGACCCGGAACGTGGTTGCAAAACTGGTTCCCGACCCTGCAAACAAGCGCTTCGACATCGAGATCCACAGCGGGGT
>SLHN01000220.1 GCA_007136145.1 Thioalkalivibrio sp. | reverse complement strand
GCGCGCTGCCCGCTGCGCATCGGCATCGTCTCCACCGGGCTGATGGTGCAGCCGTCGCGCGAGAAGGAGATTCTCGCCAGCCTCAACTTCGACCTGGTGATCCTGGACGAGGCGCACAAGGCGCGTACCCGGCAGGGCTACGGCGCCGACGCGGGCGAGCCGAACGAACTGCTGACCTTCATCCGCAGGGTCGCGGCACGCGCCCAGCACGTGCTGCTCGGGACCGCGACGCCGATTCAGACTCGCGCCGAGGATCTATGGGATCTGGTCCGGGTGCTGCATCACGGCAGCTCGGGCTTCGTGTTGGGGCATGACCTCGCGCCCTGGCACGATCCGGACAAGGTGCTGGCACTCCTCAGCGGCAAGGAAGCGGTGCTGGATCCGGAGTACGGGTGGCAACTCCTGCGTTCGCCGTTTCCGACCGTCGAGTCGACGAACGAACCGAACGCGCGGCTGCTGTTTCGCAACCTGCGCGAGGAGATGGCCCTGCCGAGTCGGGACTACTTCGCTCCCGCGACAGTGACTGCGCTCCCCCGCGACCTGCGCGATGACCTCGAGACCGAGCTGGAGCGGGAGATCGACGGCGCCAGCTTCTTCCAGCGCGAGAACCCGTTGGTGCGTCACGTGGTGCTGCGCAAGCGGCAGACGCTGGAGGAGCGCGGCCTGCTCGCGCGGATCGCGGTGAATGTGCACCCAGCCGAGGCCCTGGTCCGGGAGCCGCAGGCCTTCCACGTGCTGTTCGAGGGTCTCGCCTTGCGCACGACCGCCGACTTCGACCAGGCCTACCGCGCGGCGCGCAGCTTCGGCGCGGTGCTGGCCAAGCGTGGCAAGGGCGGCGGTTTCATGAAGAACCTGATGGAACAGCGCGTCTGCTCCAGCGTGGTGGCCGGTCTGAACACCGCGCGGGTGCTGCTGCAGGGAAGCGAGGTGCACGAGGACTCCGAGGACGCGGAAGTTGACCTGCGGTTGCAGACCGAGGACGAGCGAGCGGCGCTGAATGCGTTGATCCAGAGCCTGGAGCGGATGCGCGCGGATCCAAAGCTGAGCGCGATCCGCCACTTCCTGCTGGACGAAGGCTGGCTGGACCTCGGCTGCATCATCTTCAGCCAGTACTACGATACCGCGCGCTGGGTGGCCGACAGCCTGGCCGCGGAACTGCCGGGCGAGACGATCGGCCTGTATGCCGGCGCCGACCGCAGCCGCCTGTACCGGGAAGGCCAGGCCGTAGGCATCGAGCGCGAGGCACTCAAGCGCATGGTCGCCGACCACGACATCCGCGTCATGGTCGCGACCGATGCCGCTTGCGAGGGCCTGAACCTGCAAACCCTCGGCACGCTGATCAACGTCGACCTGCCGTGGAACCCCACCCGCCTCGAACAGCGCATCGGCCGGATCAAGCGCTTCGGCCAGACGCGCTCGGTCGTCGACATGCTGAATCTGGTCCACCAGGGCACCGTCGACGAGAAAGTCTACGAGCGCCTGTCCGAGCGCATGCGCAACCGCTACGACCTGTTCGGCGGCCTGCCTGACACCATCAAGGACGAATGGATCGAGGACCTTGAGACCCTCGGCCAGAAGATGGACCAGTACATCGAGGAGCGCCGCCAGGCCACCGGCTTCGACCTGCGCTACAACGACACCATCCAGCCCGGCGAGGACGCCTGGCGCGATTGTGCTGCCGTGCTTGGCCGCCGGGACCTGGAGAACCTCATGCGGCAGGGGTGGTAGGGACCGTCACGCTGTAGTTGTCGTCATGCATCGCTTGAGGCGGGCGAAGGGTGCAGCCATCAATCGCCAACCCGCAGCCCCGGGTCCCGGGCCCGGCGGCGAGGGACCTGGCACCCGGGGCTCGCTGCTGGATGCTGCTGGGGTGAGGGAAGGGCAGGGATTGACCGCCCTCGGCCCGGGGGCTAAGTTTCGTGCCTCCAGCTACTGGCAAAAGGAATTGCCATGTTCGTACGCAAGCGCTACTCCGGCGAAGAGATCGTCGTTATCGACAAGGAATCCGGCGAGGAGATAGTGATCGCCGTGCTGCGCCTGGAAAAGCGCGAGGCCAGGATCGGGATCGAGGCGGCGAAGCGCTTCGATATATTCCGGCGCGAGGTCTTGGACCGGAAGCTGGTTGCCGAGACGGGCTGATTGGCGGCACGGAGCCGGGGATATCACCCGGTTTCTTCATGTGTGTCGAACTGGTACATAAGTGGTACATAATGAAAAACCGGCTTTCGGCGGCTTCCGTAACTACTTGATTTGATTGGCGCGCCCGGAAGGATTCGAACCTCCGACCACCTGGTTCGTAGCCAGGTACTCTATCCAGCTGAGCTACGGGCGCGTTGATGCAGGCGCGCATTATCCCGGTCTGTGTCCGCGGATGCAAGCCCGGCGGGGTAGGCAGTGCGCGACGGTTATCTTCATTGGGACTGGGTGCTCAGCTGCCGTGCTTCCCCGGTACCGGCCCGTAGGGCGCGTTGCGAATGCGATCGTGTTCGTGCATGCGATAGTGCACGAATCCGTCCATTTCACGAAAGTGCAGGAAGGGGTTTCCCTCGGTTTCTTCTTCAAGGGTGGATGTTGGTTGCACCGAGTAGTTGTGTCCCGGGTGGATGCAGGTATGGCGGGGTAGGCCGGTGCGCAGATCCTTCAGCGTATGGAACATCTTTTCGGGATCGCCGCCGGCGAGGTCGCAGCGGCCGCAACCGAACACGAACAGGGTGTCGCCGGTGATCAGGTCGTCGCCGGCGGGAAGGTGAAAGCACGCAGAGCCTGGCGTGTGACCGGGCGTGTGCAGGAAGTTGATCTCGGTTTTACCCAGCTTTATCCGATCGCCGCCGTGGTGCAACTCCGGCTTGGCCAGGGTGCGGCCCCAGAAGTCGGCTTCAGGTTTCAGCAGGTGGAGACGCGCCGTCGGCGCTGACTCCAGCACTTGCTCGATTCCGTTGATGTGATCGTGATGGCTGTGGGTCAGCAGCAGGTCGGTAATTTTCAGGCCCCTCTTCTGGGCGAGGGAAAGTATTTCCTCCGGCTCCCAGGCCGGATCGACCACCGCCGCACGGCCGCTGGCGACGTCTTCGATGACGTAAATGAAGTTTTCCATCGGCCCGAGTTCCAGGGCGTGGATGCGATAGGGCAGCTCGGGTGCGGTGTTGGTCATGGCGACGGTGCGCTCGTATGCTTGTGTGGATGCTGCTGAGGGTCACGTAAACAAGTGCTGGGTGCAAGCGTTGCCTGATTTCGGGTTCGGGGTAAAACGACAAAGGCCCGCCGGGCAAACTGCCGGGCGGGCCTTCACGAGGATTGGACTTTGAGTTTAACTGAAGGCCTGTCCGGGGGTTACGCCCATTTTCTTCAGGATAATCGCCAGCGGGCAGAAGCCGGTAAACGCCGACTGCAGCAGGTTGATGCCGACGAAGGCGGTCAGCAGCAGCCACGCAGGGCTGACGAGCCAGGCCAAAAGGGCGCTGGGAAGGACAACGACGCCGGCACCGGCGAGAACGAGTTGGTCAATACGCATGGCGGATCTCCAGTAATATAAGTTAACGCTAATTTACGTGTGTCCGTGACGCAACGCAAGCGAACCGCATCCGCCGTGGGGCTGGATCAGCGGTCTTCAATCGCGATGTAGTCGCGTGTCTTGGAACCGGTATAAAGCTGCCGCGGACGGCCGATACGGGACTCGGGGTCCTGCATCATCTCGTTCCAGTGCGAAATCCAACCCACGGTGCGCGCGAGAGCGAAGATGACGGTGAACATGTTCAGTGGAATGCCCATCGCGCGCAGGATGATTCCGGAATAGAAGTCGACGTTTGGGTAAAGTTTACGCTCGACGAAATATTCGTCCTCCAACGCGATCTTCTCCAATTTCAACGCTACCTCGAACAGCGGATCGTGTTCACCACCGCCCATTTCGGCAAGCAGTTTATGGGTCATCTCGCGGATGATTTTCGCCCGTGGATCGTAATTCTTGTACACGCGGTGCCCGAATCCCATCAGACGGAACGGATCGTCCTTGTCCTTGGCCCGGGCAACGAACTCCTCCACCGTCTTGCCACTGTGCACGATGTCCTCGAGCATCATCACGACTTTCTCGTTGGCGCCACCGTGCAGCGGGCCCCAGAGCGAGGCGATCCCCGCCGAGATGGCGGCGAACGGGTTGGCCTCGGAACTGCCGGAAAGGCGTACCGTGGAGGTGGAGGCATTCTGTTCGTGGTCGGCGTGCAGAATCAGGATCAGGTCCAGCGCGCGCACGAAAGTCGGATCCGGTTCATAGGTGCTGGTTGGCACGCCGAACATCATCGCCAGGAAGTTGCCGGTGTAGGACAGTCGGTTCTGCGGATACATGAAGGGCTGCCCGTTGGCGTATTTGTAGGACCAGGCGGCGATTGTCGGCATTTTCGAGATCAGGCGGTGCGCCGAGATCTTCCGGTGTTCCGGGTTATGGACGTCGGTGGCGTCGTGGTAGAACGCCGACAGTGCACCGACCACGCCGACCATGATTGCCATGGGGTGCGCGTCGTGCCGGAAACCGTCGTAGAAGCCACGCACTGCCTCGTGCATCATCGAATGTTCCTTGATGATCCGTGAGAAATCATGCAGTTCATCCGATGAGGGCAGGTCGCCGTTCAGCAGCAGGTAGCAGACTTCGAGGTAGGTGCTCTGCGCGGCCAGTTGCTCGATCGGGTAGCCGCGATAGAGGAGGGTTCCCTCGCTGCCGTCGATGAAAGTCACTGCACTGCTGCAACTCGCAGTGGACATGAAGCCGGGATCGTAGGTGAAGTAGCCCAACTCCTTGTACAGTGAACGGATATCGATGCAATCCGGGCCATGACTGCCCTCGTGCACGGGCAGCTCGATGACCTTTCCGGTCGCGTTGTCGGTGAGCGTTACGGTCTTCGAAGTCATAAGGGCTCCTTGCGTGTGCCGGGCCGGTGAACGGCGGAATCACTGCCGCGTTTCAGTGTAGTTCGTCGTTGAGTGCACTGCACCATTTGTTGTCAGGATACCAGTCCAAGCGCTTCCCCGAGCTCGTTGCTGGACAACACATGGCAGTAGATCATGTTGATCACCTCGAGTTCGTGTCGGTGCAACGCCTCTGTGCCGGCGGCGCAGCAGTCTTCCACGAGGATCACGTTGAAGCTCTCGTCCGCCAGGCTGCGTACAGTCGACGACACACATTGATCGGTGTAAATACCGGTTACCACGACATTGCGGATGCCCATGTTGTGCAGTACCAGGCGCAGGTTCGTGCCGGTCAGGGCGCTATCGGTGGTCTTGGTCACGACGATCTCGCCAGGTTGCGGAGCAACTTCGGGTGCGATCTGCGAGGCATGGGAGTTCAGTGGCATCAGGAGGTTGTTCCAGCCTGGCAGCTTCTGGCTGAGTGACCGGTCGCGACCGTCCTCCAGCAGACAGGCGATCCGCGCGTGCAGAACATCCATGCCTTTGCGCCGGAACGCGTCCTGCAGTGTACGCAAGTTGGGCAGTACGGTCTCCCGCATGCGTCGCTGGAAGGCATTCCATCGCGCCCGTTCGGCCGCATCCTGGTGCAATTCGAGACCGTAATTCTGCACGTCGATGCAGAGAAGTGCGGTCTCATCGGGCTTCAGGTCGAGGTCATCGGGTTCGGGTGCATTGGCGTAATAGAACGAGCGATAATCGGTCTTCCAGTTCATCATGGATTCTCCTGACCGAGGGTTACGCCGTTTACGTCCCCTCGATCCGTCTTCAGCGTAAAGAGTTCGCCCGCAGCCGTGGCGCATGATGCGGAACCGGCATCACACAAAGCAATCGCCGCAGGCAACGGCGCGTTCTCAATGCCGTTAGCGCGAAGTTCAACGCGTCCGGCCTGATCGCCACCCGGTGTCTTGCATCGCCCCTTGCCGAAATTTGTAAGCAGGAACCGTGCCGCTACCGCATGGCCCACCAGGCGAGCATGAGCAGGCTGACGGTACACGTTGCGCGTTGACGCGGGCAATTGCAGCAGTCCGCAGTCTGACCGAAGATGTTGCGATGAGAACGCTTACGCGAATGGCTTCGGGGAGTATTCCGCGGATGGATGCGGAGGCCCAGCCACTGTTCCGGCGCGGGCGCGCGGCTGGCTGGCGCTGATGAGTTATCTCGTCCGGCACTGGCGCGGCGAACTCAGCCTTCCGGTCGCGTTCTGGGTCAACTTCGTTGCGCTGAACGTTCTGTTGTTGCTGCTGCGACCGGTCGTCGAACAGCTTCTGGTGGCAATGGCGCTGGACGATGATCCCCGACTCATGGCGCGCGTCGCGCTGCTGCACGTCGGGTTCGTCTACGGGCTGGTTTATCCCTGGCAGATCGTCGGCGTCTGGCGGTCGGCGAAACGCTGGATCGAACAGCATCAGCGACGGCTCTGGCCCGTCGCCGGTCGCGCGGTCGTCGTCCTGAGTGTGATCGGGACCATCGCGACAATGGTGATCGGTGCGCCGGTCTACCGCGACATCGTCAGCATCGCCACCGGGCCCGATCGCTACGCCGACTACACGCTGCGGCGGGTGGGTGATGGCTCGCTGGTGCATTTCCAGGGCTTTCTGGGTTACCGCGCCGCGCGGGATCTGCGCCGGATGCTTGCTTCCGATCCCGAGGTGCACGGGATCATCCTCGACAGTCCGGGTGGATGGATCGCGTCAGGGCGCAGTATGGGGCGGGTCATCGCGGAGCACGGTCTGAACACCTATTCCTTCGAGGGCTGTCATTCGGCCTGCGCGACTGCATTCATCGCCGGTGGCAACCGTTATCTGGCCGACGAGGCACGACTGGGTTTTCATCAATACGCGGTGCCGTTTGGCGGTTTGGAGCCGTACTCGAACATGTGGCGGGAGCAGCAGCGCGATCTTCAGTACTTCCGCAGCCAGGGTGTCAGCCCACGCTTTCTGGCGCGGCTGTTCCAGGCCGAGCATGGCGACGCCTGGTACCCGACGCAACGGGAATT
>SLHN01000050.1 GCA_007136145.1 Thioalkalivibrio sp. | reverse complement strand
GATCCGCAATGCCGCCCTGGAGGCCCTGATCCAGCGTGAACTCCTGCGCCAGGCTGCCGAGGACGCGGGCTTTCGCGCCTCGGGTCGTGGCCGATCCGGCACCCGGCATCGGTGGGGGCTGTGGATATCCCTGGTCCGGGGGTCTTGTTATGATAGTCCCTTGACCCGGTTTTCATAGAAGTAGCGGAGAGACAATGCTGCAATCGATTCGTGACAAGGCATCCGGCTGGCTTGCCTACGTCATCATTGGCCTGATCGCCATTCCATTCGCCCTCTGGGGTCTCGGCGAGTACTTTGGTGGGGCGGGGCCGCTGGTTGCGGCGGAGGTGAATGGGCAGGAGATTCCGGTCCGTCTCGTGCATCAGGAAACCCGTGCGCAACGCGAACAGTTGGCGCGCATGTTTGGCGGCGAGATCCCGGCCGATGTATTCGACGAACGCGCGCTGCGCAATGCGGCGCTCGAGTCCCTGATTCAGCGGGAGCTGCTGCGCAACGCAGCCGATGACGCCGGCTTTCGGGCTTCCGGACGTGGTGTCATCAGCGAGATTCGCGGGATTCCCGCTTTCCTCGAGGGCGGGCAGTTCAGTCCCGAACGTTATCGTACGGTGCTGGAGGCGCAGCGCCTTTCCCCCGGTGACTTCGAACGCGACGTTGCACAATCCATCGTGCTGGCCCAGATTCAGCAAGCGATCGAGGCTGGCGGCGATCTGCCGGTGGCCAAGTCCACCGAGTTCGCGCGTTTGCGCAACCAGGTTCGGGTAGCCAGCTGGAGGCTCTTCTCCGTGGCGGAGTTCGATCGCCCCGACGTCGTCGACGACGCGGCGGTGGAGGCCTACTACCGGGAGAATCCGGAGCGCTTCACCACGCCCGAACAGTTACAGGTCGCCTACCTGCGGCTTGATCCACGCGAGATCGAAGCGGGTATTGCGGTTACCGAGGAGGACGTGCGCGAGCATTACGAGGTCAATGCCCAGCGCTATGCCGAGCCCGAACTGCGCCGGGTTCGGCAGATTCTGATCGAGCATTCCACAATGGGTGCGGAGGCGACGATCCGGGAACTGCGCGAGCGTATCGATGCCGGTGACGATTTCGCCGAGTTGGCCGAGGCCTATTCCGAGGACCGGCTGTCGGCTGATCGAGGCGGCAGTCTGGGCCAGATCGCCCGTGGGGATCTGGATCAGATTCTGGAGACCGTGATCTTCTCGCTACCCGAGAACCTGATCAGCCAGCCGGTACGTTCACCGCGCGGCTGGCATTTGCTCGAGGTGATGGAAATCGAACCTTCGCGCGCTCAGCCATTGGCAGCGGTGCGTGACGAGGTCGAGCGTGATTTGCGTGATCGCCGCGCCGAGCGTCGCCAGATCCAGGTGCTCGATGATCTGCTGGGGCAGAGTTTCGAGAATCCGGACAGCCTGGTGCCGGCGTCGAGGGCGACTGGTTTGGAGACCCGCACCACCGACTGGTTCAGCCGCGAGTCCGGCGATGGAGTGGCCGAGTATCGTGCGGTGCGCGAGGCGGCTTTCAGCACCGCCGTGCGCCGTGATGGCCGCAACAGCGAGGCGGTGGATCTGCCCGACGGCAGCACCGTGGTCTTGCGTGTGCACGAGGTGCGGGAACCCCGGGTTCTTCCCCTCGAGGATGTCGCGGGGCAGATTCGTGAAATCCTGCAGCAGGACGCAGCGGCACAGGCAGCGAGGGATCGTGGCGAAGCGATTCTCGCGGCGCTGCACGATGGTCAGACGCTTGACGAGCTTGTCGCCGATGATCCGGACGCATGGCAACGATCGGTGTCGGTGAACCGTGCGACCGGGCCGGATCGGGATGTCGAAATGTCGAGGGGTTTGCGCGATCATCTGTTCCAGATGCGCGCTCCTCAGGAAGGCGAGTTCGAGGCAAGTGGCGCGCGTCTCGCGGGCGGGGACTTCGCGGTGGTGGTGCTGGAGTCGGTGCGGATGCTCGAGCCCGAGGAAGCCGCCGAGGACGTCCACCGGGTCGCGGAGGACTTGCAGTTGGTCTACTCGAGCGAGGAGATGCGGGCTTATCTGGCGTGGTTGGAGTCAGAGGCCAAGATCGTCCGTCATCCCGGGAACCTGGAATAGGCGACGTCGTCACCGGCGGCTGACGACTCCTTGCGAAGGTGCTGTCAGTCGCTACGGTGCGGGCAGTTTGCGTCGAGACAGTCGCCGTACAGGACGAGTGCGTGGTCCTTGATCGTATACCCGTGCTTCGTTGCGATCTGGTGCTGACGCTTCTCGATGGTCTCGTCGAAGAACTCCTCGACCCGACCGCACTGGTTGCAGACGATGTGGTCGTGATGGCCGCCGCGGTCGAGTTCGAAGACGGCTTGATTGCCTTCGAAATGCAACCGTGATACCAACCCCGCGGCCTCGAACTGGGTAAGCACACGATATACCGTGGCCAGGCCAATTTCCTCACCGGACTCGAGCAGTTCCCTGTAAATGGCCTCGGCGGTCAGATGGCGGGTCTCTGATTCCTCGAGAATCTGCAGGATCTTCATGCGCGGAAGCGTGATCTTGAGCCCGGCTTTCTTCAGGTTTTGTGTTTCCACTAAGGGTCCCCTCGTCGCCCGGTGGCTGCTGGCACCGGGTGGATTGTTGTAAGATCAACCGCGATGCCCAACCCCGAAACATGGGATATGACCGCCTGATGCTCAAGATTCTCATTTCTATCGGTTTGACCGCAAGCATGCTCAGTGCCTGCAGTGGATTCCCCACTTTTCGCCTCGACGTGCAGCAGGGCAATGCGATCGAGGACAGCCAAGTGGCGCAGCTGCGCGAAGGCATGACCCCGGGGCAGGTGCAGTTCCTTCTCGGCACACCGCAGGTCAGCGGTACCTTCGTGCGTGAAGATCGCTGGGACTACGTCTATTACCTGCGTCCGGGCCGGGGGCCGACCGAAAAGCGTCGGGTCAGCGTTTTCTTCGACGGAGGACGTGTGGCAAGGATCGAGGATACCCATCCGCCCACGGAGACATCCGGCGGCTGAGCCTGCAGGAGCGCCCCTTGCTATGCTCGGTAGTCACCGAACTTTCCGCATGGCCCACTAGAGCCGTCGGCGGAAGAAGCGACGGGAATTCAACGGCCCCAAGCGCAGCCTCCGTAGTCCCTGGCTAATCAGGTTGGCGGGATGGTGCAGCCAGCGAACCGCTGTCAGACTGGCTCCGGACGGTACGCCGTAGACCAGACGGCTCCACCAGTCGGGAGGTGCCAGCGTCCTCGCCAGGTGTTTTCCGAGGCCACCTTCCGCGTCCGCGAATGGAAACAGGGGCCAGCCGCGGTAGTGCGCCCGGCTTGGGTCAGGTCCTTGGGGCGGGTCGGGATTGAGACCCAGCCGTTCACAAAGGGGGGTGGAAAACGCCGACACGCTGTTCAGTGCTTCCAGGGATCCGACCATCCCGGGGTACCTTTCCCATTCGATCGTGTCGACCATTCGTTCCGCCCACCCGACAAGGTCGGCCAGCCGCAGTGCTCTGAATGGATCGGTCAGCAGGCGCAGCGCGCGCAGTTGAGTGTGCAGGAACTCCGTGGGGTGCAGCGTCTGCGCCATTGCGTCCGCAACCGGGTAGCGATAAAGAGGACGTCGGACGTGGTCGAAATCAGGGCCACCGCCCAGCGCGAAATTCAGGACCGAGCGATGGATCTCGACCGCGACCACGACGCCATCCTTTTTTCGCAGGGCCAGTGGCAACTGGTGCATCAGGCGCTCGAATCGGCCGTGGGGAGGGGGAGCACTGAACCCGAGATCCTGCAGGACCTGACGCGCTGATTCGAGCTGTGTCGGCCGCACCAGAATGTCGAGATCTTCCATTGGACGCAGCGCTGGCTCCGCGTAAACCGTGTGTGCCAGGGCACCTCCCTTCAGTATCACGGAACTGATCCCCTCGCTGTCCAGCGCGCGGGTGATTTCGACCAGCGCCTGTTGCTGCGCGGCGGCGATGGGTATCTGGCGGGCGTACATCCCGGCCAGGGTCCGTCGGATCTCGGGAGGGCTGGGGATTCCGTATTGCCGGAATTGCCAGTGCAGCAGCGGACCCAGTCGGTGTGGTCCCAGCTGATTTACCAGTGCAGGCCAGTCGGTACACTGGTGAGCCGCAAGCGCAAGCCGTTCTCCATGGGCGTCCGAGAGGACCGGGGAGCAAGCGAGACCGATCAGCATTCGTCCTTACCGATCCGGGTGCCGAGAACAGGACGCCAGGAACAATGTGCGTGACCGTCAATGAATCGGTAGTGAAGACCGCGCCGGCACCCTGGCCAACCCGTGGGCAGGAAGCGCGACGATTGGGGTGCCGACGCCTTCATCGCCCTGACCTGAGCTAGACTCGCGAGCGTAACGATATCGAGACGTCAGGAGTCCAAGCCAAGTGAACAGCGAACCCCATGACATTCTGATCGGCACTCCCGCTTACGCAGGCATGGTACATCTGGATTACCTCCAGTCCGTGACCGGCTTCATTGCCGCGGGCATCAGGGTGACCGTTGCCGGTGTGGGCAACGAAAGCCTGATCACACGTGCCCGCAACGGGATCCTCTCCCGGTTTCATCGCAACGCGGCTCACACCCACCTCCTGTTTCTGGATGGCGATGTGCATCTGCCCGCGGCCGGATTGCTCCGCCTGCTGTCCCATGAGGTGGATGTTGTAGGAGCAGCAGTCCCATTGAAGGGCTTCAACAGCCTCGGTGAACGCATGTTCAACGTCGGTCCCAGCGTCGGCGAATGGGGGTGCATGCACGAGGTCCAGCGCATTGGCACCGCCGCTCTCTTGTTGTCGCGCCGCGCGGTCAATGCCCTGGTCGACGATGCCCGGCAGGATGGTCGTATGTATCCCGCTCCCTTCCAGCGCCAGATTCGCGGTGGGCCGTCGATCATGGACTATGACGTGTTCCAGGTTGGCGTCGTGAACGGCGAGTATCTGTCAGAGGACTATTGGGTATGTCAGCGCCTGCGCCGGCTCGGATTTCGCGTCTATGTGGATCCCGAGATAGCCACGCGCCATCAGGGCATCACGCAGTTCTGACGAGACCCCGCGCCGTCTCGAGAAGCCCGTGGGGCACGCTGGCCAGGGCCGGGGATGCCGTCCGTTGCCGCTCCTCAGGGTCTGGGGACACGGAACGGAATCATGTGGTGAAAACAGTGACGTTGGGGGTGCAGGGAGTACCATCGGTGCGCGGGAGCGCCAGTTCGTAGCACTGGGCGATTACGTTATTTCCTAGCGGGTATACCATGAATCCGGTCAGTTCATCGGCTTCGACACTCAGGTTCGAGAATGACGCTTGGTACGGCGGTGAGCCGATGGTCACGTTCCCGATTTCATTAACGTCCACCAGTGCCCCGGTGCCGGTAAGGAACAGCGCCATATCGGCATCGTAAAATGCGATCGCCACGTTGGTTCCGGGTGGCGGGGGTACATCGAGTGAAACGCAGAAGGATTGCGGCAGGGTATTGGGGTGGGTACAGTCGCCCGGCGTTACGCCCGCCGCCGCGGTTCCCACCAGGAAGCCGGCCACGCGATCGAAAAGCCCGGTCGACAGCCTCCCCTGAAGGTTGTTTCCGTTCTGGTTGCTGTACAACCCAGAGTTCTGGACCACGGTCGCCTGGGCATGGGCCGGAAGCAACACCGCGTCCACGACTGGTTTGACCCACCGCTCGGGGAGCACCGCGGCGGCACCACCCCCGAGAGCGATTGCGGAAAGGAGCCGCCGACGTGAAACCCGGACCTTTTCGGTTCCGTGGCATTCGGATTGGTCTTGATCTTTCATGGCGCCCTGTAACTCCCGATGTTCACAAATACTTGTTCAACTGCCATGGCCAAGCATGCCACCCCGAAACGTTAGAGGTGCAGACGTAGGCTGCCAATGAGTGCAGCGAATTGCGCCGCTCGAGGCTCTGAGCATGGGGACCAGGCCCGGCGGGGTATCGGTGCGGTTCGGCTTCGCCTCACGGCACCCTACGCAGGTTCTTGCACGTAAACTCTAGTCCGGTATGGACGAGGTGGCAAGGAAATCCGCAAGACCGTTCACCACGCCACGATGCGATCGTTTATCCATCCGGTTCGCTGCGCTCGGCACTGGTCGGCCGGGCATCGGTTCTCCCACCCGTTTCGACCTCGTTGTCAGGAACCCGCAGGTATTTGTCGGGATTGCCCATGATCTGACGTTGCAGGTCGCAGAGAAACACCAGTTGGTCGTCGGATATTTCGCCCAGCCGTTCGAGGCGCGCGCGGTTGCGCTCGTAGTGGGGGTTGCCGAAGGTCTGAGCCTCGGGCCGTGGATGCCAGAGATGTACGGCTGCGCGTAGCTCGAGTTGCGCGACATTGCTTGTGAACCGGCCGAGCTTCAGGCTCATTGCGTCGTCCTCGGCGCCCCAGCCGACGTAGCGTTCGTCGAAGCCGCCCAACCGCCGATGCAGATCTCGTCGCATCAGGAAGGCTCCGCCGCAGAAATTCAGCTGTTCGCGGTCACCGCGGCCGCGGCTGGCATGCGCGGGATCGAAGTCGGGTTCCGTGGTTCCGTTGAGAATGGCTTCGGTCTCATCCCGGTTCAGTTCGCGCAGGTGGTCGTAGGGGTTGACCGCGAGGACACGACGCTGGCAAAGCGACGAAGCTGTAGCCAGGGCGTCGTGGGGCAACAGGAGATCGGCATCGCAGAAATAGAGGACTTCGCGACGGCTCAACTGGGCCCCGACGTTCAACCCCCAGCCCTTGTTGAATGGCCCGGGATTCGGCAGGTACACGTGCCGCACGCTGCCGGGCCACTCCGAGCTGTCCAGCATGGGCGTGGCATCCTGTTCCACCACCAGGAGCTCCCAGTCCGGCATCCGCGCATACCACGCCAGCACCCGTTCGAGGTTTCGGGTGCGCGCAGGGTCAGCCGCCCTGAATGTGGTGATCAGGCCGATTGGCATTGCATTGTGCTCCGCGAGGAGTGCGGACCCGTGGTGT
>SLHN01000152.1 GCA_007136145.1 Thioalkalivibrio sp. | reverse complement strand
TGGTATTGGCCTTGCCGGGCTGGGCCATGATCGCCTGCCCGATGTGAATGATTTCGGACGCCTGTTCTCCGAAACAATGGATCCCCAGGATTTCCAGGGTTTCCCGGTGGAACAGAAGCTTGAGCACACCGACCGTATGACGGGTGATCTGCGCTCGTGCGATGCTCTTGAAATTGGCCTGCCCGACTTCGTAGGGCACCTTCTGCTCGGTGAGTTCGCGCTCGGTGCGTCCGATCGAGCTGATCTCGGGGCTGGTGTAGATGCCGGTGGGAATGTCCTTGAGCAGCAGCCAGTCGGTCTCACCATCCGCTATCAAGGTTCCCACGAAGCGGCCCTGGTCGTAACTGGCGCTGGCCAGAGCAGGAGCGCCCACCACATCTCCGGCGGCGTAGATATGGGGCAGGGTGGTCTGGAAGCGTTCATTGACCTCGATTTGACCCCGATGGTTGACCTTGACCCCGATCTCTTCCAGACCCATGCCCTCGGTGTTTCCGGCCCGGCCGTTCGCCCACAAAAGGACATCGCTGCGGAACTTCTTGCCGGACTGGCAATGCAGGATCACGCCGTCGTCGCGCGCTTCCACATGTTCGTATTCCTCGTTGTTCCGGATCACCGTGCCCTGGTGGCGAAGATGGTAGCCCAGCGCATCCGTGATCTCGTCGTCGAGGAATGACAGCAGTCGATCGCGGGTATTGACCAGGTTGGTCTTGATGCTCAGATTGCAGAAGATCGATGCATACTCGCAGCCGATCACCCCAGCGCCGTAGATGGTGATGGAAGCGGGTGAATGGTCGAGCTGCAATACCGAATCACTGTCGAGGATGCGGGGATGATCGAAGTCGATGTCGTCGGGGTGATAGGGGCGGGAGCCGGTGGCCAGTACGAAGTGGTTCGCCGAATAGGTTCGCGTAACCTCGCCATGCTGGATTGCAACCGTGTCCGGATCGATGAATCGCGCGACCCCTTGGAGAATCGGCACTCCATTGCGGATGTAGTGGCGACCACGGGTCCGCACCTGCTCGTTGATCACGTCCGTGGCGGATTCGAGCATCTGCGGGTAACCGATTCGTGCTGTTCCCAATATCTTGCGCAGGACCGGGTCCCGGCGGTAATCCGCCAGCAACTGGATGGTGTGGCGTAACGCCTTCGAAGGGATCGTACCCCAATGGGTACAGCCACCCCCGACGCTGGGAAAGGACTCGGCGATCGCAACGTGTTGCCCGGACTTTGCGAGTTTCATGGCTGCACCCTCGCCTGCGGGCCCACTGCCAATCACGATGGCGTCGAAGTGTTCACGGGTCATGACTGTCCAGGTCTCTGATGTCTGCGATTGTCGCGAGTGCGCCGGGGAAACGGCGCTGCTGCCCCCTGGATAGGTTTCCTTGCGGCACTCACGGGTTCGGTTCGGCGGTAACGATAAAGTGATTCGATAAGGATACCGCGTCTGGTCGCGGCGCACTCGGTACTGGCCGAGAGATTCGGTCACCGCAAACGGGCGTTGGAGGAGACGGGGATCGAAAGGAGGATTCTGGCACCCATGAACCATGCTGCTGATCCTATCTCTCTCGCTCAGCACTCTTTCTGGATTCTTTCCAGGTTTTGGTCTAGCCTTCAAGTTGCAAGGAAAAGCATTCGTCGAGACAAAGGTAAACCCGTCGTAAGGCGGGGACACAAAGCCTCCGGTCCCAGGACAGCAAACGGGATAGCGGGGTTGCCGCTGACAGGGTTGTAAGTGTTGAACGCGGTACTGCGGGATCACTCACAACTCGCTCTGCAGTCAAGATCATGACTGCAATAGCCATGTCTCCGAGAACGCAGGGAAGCTCCCGTGCGCAGGCTCTGCCTGTCACGTCTTCGTTCGGAGGACATCGTCATGTCATTGCTATCATTTTCACGTGGTTTCAAGGCCGCTCGCATCGGCCTGTGTGCCAGCACGCGAGCCGTTTCCGTTGCCGCTGCAGTCGCGTTGTCCGCCGTGCTGTGGGTTTCCGCTCCAGCAGTCGCAGCGCCTCCAGATCGACCGGTGTCGGGAAATCAGGTTTCCGCGCAAGCGGGTGGGCATCCGTTGGGTCGTCCGGATGCTGGTCTCATCGTTGCACCCGCGCAGGCAGGACCTGTGATTCTTTCCGATCGAATCCTGCTGAAGGGAAAGCCTGGCATTTCGAATGCTCGCTTGCAGGGCATCATCGATGCACAGGGCGGTCGGGAGGTCGGACGGATTGCGCGGATCGATGTCCGGGAAATCAAGGTGCCGGCCCACGCGCGGGACAAAGTCATGCGTGCCCTGCAGAAGAATCCCGCAATCAAGTTCGCCGAGCCAGTTTACCTGGTGGGCCCCGATCATGTCGTGCCTGATGATCCCCGATACGGTGACGCATGGCATCTTCCCAGGATCGACGCACCGACGGCATGGTCGCTGTCGAAGGGTGACGGTATCGTGGTCGCCGTCCTGGATACCGGCGTCGATGTTGACCACCCCGATCTGGCTTCCAAGTTAGTACCCGGATGGAACGCCGCGAGTCAGAACGATGACATCAGCGACGTTCATGGCCACGGTACCTGGGTCGCCGGGGCAGTGGGTGCCGCGACCGACAATGCGACCGGGGTCGCCGCCATCGGTTGGAACACGATGATCATGCCCATTCGAGTCACGAACCGCAGCGACGGCTGGGCAAGCACGACTGATATGGCTCGTGGCCTCGTGTGGGCGGCTGACAACGGGGCACATATTGCCAACATGAGCTTCATGATTTGGCAATTCTCCACCGTACAGAGTGCAGCCGCCTATATGCGTGATCAGGGAGGATTGGTATTTGGTTCGGCGGGAAACAACGGTGCCGATGGTGGGCATTCGGCGACCCCTCACGTCATCGTGGTTGGTGCAACGAACGCTGAAGACACCGTTGCCAGTTGGTCCAATTTCGGGGCCTATGTAGATCTTTCCGCCCCAGGAGTGGCGATCCAGACCACGCATACGGAAGGGCGCTACGCCGCGGTCAGCGGTACGTCCTTCTCCAGCCCCGTGGCCGCGGGTGTTGCCAGCCTCGTGATGGGCGCCAATGGCCAGCTCAATGCGGCTCAGGTGGAACAGATTCTGTTCGATAGCGCTGAGGATCTCGGTGCAATGGGATGGGATGCCTATTATGGATGGGGCCGAGTCGATGCCGGAAATGCTGTCACTGTGGCGTGGTCCGAGCTTGAGGATCGGGTGCCTCCCGAGGTTCGGATTTCCGCACCGGCCGATGGCACAACGGTCGACGGCGAAGTGATCATCCGCGTTGACGCAACGGATAACATAGGGGTCGTCGAGGTTCGGGTCCATGTCGATGGCCAATTGCTTGGGTCGGAGGCGGTCGCGCCATTCGAGTTCCTGTGGGATACCGCGACGGTGGCCGAGGGAACCGTGCAGATCATGGCCGAAGCTCGCGATGCGGCGGGCAACGTCGCCCGAGACGAAATGCAAGTGAACGTGCGAAATTTGGCGGTGGAACCCGATCCCCAGCCAGAGCCAGAACCAGAACCCGCCTTGAGTTTGACCGGTACCAATGCCAATCACGGTCGTACATGGTCTGCGGTGGTTACTCTGCATGGTCCTTCGGGTGCCACGACCAAGGGTGCCTGGGACCGGGGCGGCAGTGATGCGAATGGATGCACGATAGCGAGTGGAGAAAGCAACTGCTCTTTCTCGCTCGAGGGCATTCGCAGGAATATTCATACCGTAACCTATGTCGATGAAATGCGGGGTATGTCGGTAACGATCGGAATGGCTCCGGGCCATTGAGGCGCGGAATGCGCTCACATGTAACATTCAGGAGTTGACAGGTGTCTCGACGGGACCGGCATGGATGCCGGGAACGTCCTGCGGAGCTCCGCCTTAACCGGCCCTCGGGCCGGTTTTTTTCGGTTCCCTGGCACTCATTTGCAATCGGATGATCATGTTGGGTTCGATGACCAACCGAAGATCGCTGTCGACTTTCCGGATTGCCAAGCCGCGCTTGGAATGACAGGCTGAATTCGTGAGCGACCCCGTCTTGCGGAGCATCCGTGCGCATCGGGTAGAACTTTGCCATTGCGCGGCATGTCGGATTTATTGACGGACGTTTTCAAAATCGCCGGGGCGCTTTTCGTTGGCTCGCATTGACCCGTTGGACTTGAGCACCGATACTTTTTCCTTATTTGCACGAATGCTCCACGGATCGGACAATCAAGGCGCAATCGCGAGGAGTGAAGCCTTCAGGCGCGAGCGAAGCGTGGCGGGTGGCGGGACGTGTCGATCCAGCCCGAGTTGGTTTCGCCTGAGCCATTTGGAATATTCGCCGCGCTCACCCTTCGGGCCAGGCTGCGGCTGTTCAATGCGCTTCGCTTATTAGTGCCGCGCTGCGCTCGCAATGACGGGCTGAATGCCGGTTGGACTGGCTGTCGTGCGCCGTTCCACCGTCCAGGCTGATCGGATTTTTGCGATGGAGGTTGTGATGGTCAGGTCCTTTTCAATTCGCGCCTTGGCGCTTTTTTTCCTGCTGGCTCTTCCCGGACTGGCCTGGGCGCATGATCTGGACAGCATCCTGGAAGCCGGGGTGCTCCGCCACCTCGGCATTCCTTACGCGAATTTCGTCACGGGAAGTGGGGATGGACTCGACGTCGAGTTGGTTCAGGGTTTTGCGGATCATCTCGGAGTCGATTACGAGTTTGTCGAAACCGACTGGGAGAATGCGTTCGGCGATCTGACCGGACGGCATGCCGAACGAGATGGCGACGTGGCCGCGCTGTTGGAGGAGACCCCGATACGCGGCGATATTCTTGCCAATGGCGTCACAATCCTGCCGTGGCGCACGCACATCGTGGAATTCTCGACCCCGACGTTTCCATCCGGAATCTGGTTGATGGCGCGCGCGGACTCGCCCTTGCATCCCATCCGTCCCGCCGGAGCGCTGAGCAAGGACATCGTGCAGGTCCGCCAACTCATCAAGGGTGTGTCCGTCCTCGCGCTCGAGAACACCTGTCTCGATCCAGGGCTTTACCGGCTTGACCAGACCGGCGCCGAGATCCGCCTGGCCAATCGTACCGTGCAGTTGAACGAAATGGCTCCGGCATTACTGAACAGGGAAGCCGAGACCACGTTGCTGGATGTGCCGGACGCCCTGATCGCTCTGAACCGGTGGCCGGGTGGCCTGAAGGTTATCGGCCCAATCTCCGAGAAGCAGCAGATGGCGGCGGCGTTTCGCAAGACATCGCCCGATCTCCTTGCCGCGTTCAATAGCTATTTCGACGAGATCTGGCGGGATGGCAGTTACGTGCGGATGGTGCAGCGGTATTATCCTGAAGTGTTCGATCACTACAGCGGATTCTTCGAGGCGTCCAGATTTTGAAACCGGACACGCGCCAGCCTCCGGAGGGTCGGACGTGGCCGGTGCGCGTTGCTGGGATGGCGCTGATCGCCTTTCTGCTGTTTCTTCTGGTGCTGACGGGGCTGTCGCAACGGGATTTTCGGGAATCCTATTTGGCGCAGCAGCGACTGGATCTGGAGACGCGGGCCAGCGCACTCGCCTATTTCTATCATGAACGGATGAAGGATCTGCGAGCCTTGGCCGTGGATCCTGGCGTCGAGACCTACTTCGCCAACGCGGCGCTGGGAATGTCCATGGAGTACGGGCTGCGCGCAAGCCTGATCCGTTTTGAACGCACGTTGCGCGAACGCGCGACGGCCGAAGGGCTCGAGGGGCAGCCGGCATTTTCGCGAATCGCTTTCGTCACGCCAGATCGCGAGGCCCTGGTGGATACGAGCACCGATGGCGAACCGTTCTGGCTTGAGGTTGACCTGGGCCTGGATCAGCCGGCCTCGTCAACCCCGAAGGTTGTTACGACGAATGGATACGTCCTCCTGGTTCTCGATCATCAACATGGTCTCCGACCGCAGGGCTGGTTCATCGGTAGGGTGGATCACGAGAAGATCTTTGCCAGTCTGGTCCATGACCCCAGCATCCCGAGCGTCACCCGGGTCTATACCCTTGTCGATGGCGCAGTGATGAGTTCGAGGGAAGAGCCGCCGGACGAGATCGTGCGCCACGTAGGGGGGTTGAACGGTGGAGTCGAGGAATCCGGAACTTCATCAGCTTCGCGGTCAGGTTCGATGCTGGTGTCCGCCGATGTGGAATCAACGCCTTTCACACTTCTCGCTGTGCATCAGCCGTCCGCTCTGACCGGATATCTGACCTCGCATTGGTCGCTTGCATTGCTGGCATTGCTCTCCATTCTTCTCGTGATCGGGATCGGATATGCGAACTGGATCCAGCGGCAGAGCCTGGTTCTGCGCGGCCGGGTCGAGGAGTCAGCTCGTCAGGAGGCCATTCTGAGTGATCAGAATACACGGCTGATCGAGGAGATGCGGAAGCGCGAGGCCTACGAGCAACAGCTGACCGTTCAGGCGAATTTTGACGGACTCACGGGCTTGCCCAACCGGTCGCTCGCGTTTGACCGATTGAGCCAGGTCCTGTTGATGCAGCGGCGGCACGATGACTATGTTGCCGTCGTGCTCCTCGATCTCGACCGATTCAAGAAGGTGAACGATTCGTTGGGCCACAATGCGGGCGACAAGCTGTTGATTGCCGCGGCCCAACGATTGCGGGCACTGCTGCGCGAGAGCGATACGGTCGCGCGTCTCGGTGGTGACGAGTTCCTGGTGATCCTTCCGGGTCTCGAGCGGACCGGGATCGCGGAGAAAGTGTGCAGAAAGATACAGGAGGAGTTCAGTGTGCCTTTTGCGGTTGGGAAGCATGAGTTCATTGTCTCCGCCAGCCTGGGGATTTCGATTGCGCCTGATGATGGTCACGATGCCGAGACACTTCTGAAGAATGCGGATATTGCGCTGTATCGGGCCAAGGACCAGGGAAGGAACACCTACCGATTCTTTACCCGGGAGATGAACGAAGCCCTCAAACAGCGACAGAAAATGGAGGACCTGCTG
>SLHN01000096.1 GCA_007136145.1 Thioalkalivibrio sp. | reverse complement strand
CATGGTTCGGGGTGGCCACCGGTGCCATCACAGTTAGCGTGAAAGTCGCCCGTGGGGTGCCGTGAGGCGTAGCCGAACCGCACCGGTATCACGCCGGCTCTGCCCACCCAGGCTTCCTGGGCCTCGAACGGCGCAATTCGCTGCGCTCATGGGCACCCTACGCCTGCACATTTCATGTTTCGGGATGGCAGGCATGGCCATGAAAGCCAGCAGGGTGTAGCGCGCCCGGGGCGTGACAGTTTCGGAACCGGTGGTCGTCAGCCCGGCTGCGTCGCTACGGGTTCTCTGGCTGCGGTGGAGCCGGCGGAACGGTCGCGCGCCAGGTAGAGGTAGACGGCGGGCACCACGAACAGCGTGAACAGGGTGCCGATGGTCATGCCGCTCGCGATGACCAGGCCCATCGCGAAGCGCGAACCTGCTCCGGCGCCGGTGGCGATGAGCAGCGGCACCATCGCGATCACCGTTGCCGCAGTCGTCATCAGAATCGGACGCAGGCGCAGGCTTGCCGCCTCTTCTATGGCTTCGCGTACCGAGCGCCCCTGATGTTGCAGCTGATTCGCGAATTCGACAATCAGAATTCCGTGCTTGGCGATCAGGCCGATGAGGGTGACCAGACCGACCTGTGTATAGATGTTCAACGAAGTGAAACCGAGACTGATGAAGATCAGTGCGCCAGCGATGGACATCGGCACTGTCATCAGCATGATCAGCGGGTCGCGAAACGATTCGAACTGGGCGGCCAGCACGAGATAGATGATGATGAGGGCGAAGAAAAAGGTGATGACGAACTGAGCCCCCTCGCCCTTGAGCTGGCGGGATTGACCGGAATAATCAACGCTGTAGCCTGCGGGAAGCACTTCGCTGGCGATGCCATCGAGAAGGTCCAGTGCTTCACCCAGGGTCACGCCGGGGCGCGGAACGCCGGATAGCGTCACCGCGTTCAGCTGCTGGAATCGCTGTAACCTCCGGGGTACCACGGTTTCCTCGAGGGTCACGATATTGGACAGGGGAACCGGTTCGCCGTCGCGGGTTCGGGTGTACAGTTCGCCGAGCTGTTCGGGATATAGCCGTTCGCTACGTTGTACTTGAGGTATCACCCGGTAGCTGCGGTTATCCATCGCGAACCGACCGGTGAAACCACCGGAGAGCAGGGGGGCGAGATCAGCGTTCAGCGTGGCCATGTCGATGCCCATTTGCGCGGCCTTGTCACGATCGATGATCAGATCGACCCTTGGCTTGTCGAAATCAAGGTCGGAGTCCATGAAGATGAAGCGACCGCTGGCCATCGCGCGACCAATGATCTCATCCGCCAGTTCGCCAAGGTTTTCCATCGGTCCTGTGGAGCCGATCACCATGCTGACCGGTGCGCCACCTCCCCCCGGGCTTGGAAGCGAGGGTGGCTCGATCGCGAAAATGCTCAGCGCCGGGATTTGATCGAGGCGCGGTTGCAGTTCCTGTTCAAGGATTTCCGCGGTTCTGCGCTCGCGCTGATCCCAGGGCAGCATCACGAAACCGGCGATGGCCTCGTTGGTACTGGGCGTTGCGCCACCGCCAAAGCCGTTGACGATGAAGGTGTTCTGCAGCTCCGGGATTTCACCGGCAAAGCCGTCGATCAAGCGGGTGTTGCGCTCCAGATGGTCCAGCCCAACGTAGGCATCGCCCTCCATGATCGAGAACACGAAGCCCTGATCCTCCGGTGGCTCCAGTTCGGTGCTGCTGGTGATGAACAGGAAGTAACATGACACCAGAACGATCAGTCCGAACGCGAGCAGCGTGAATCGCTCGTTCAATGCGCCGTGCAGCCTGCGCCGATAGCGGGCCCGAAGCCCGTTGAAACGCGCGTCCAGCCAGGCCTCGAGTCGACCGCCGGAATTCTTGTCCGAGTGCCGGCGCAGGATTTTCGAACACATCATCGGCGACAGGGTCAGTGCGACGATGCCGGAGATCAGTACCGCACCTGCAAGGGTAAAGGCGAACTCGATGAACAGCGTGCCGGTCAGACCCCCGACGAATCCAATGGGAAGGAATACCGCGATCAGCGTGGTCGACATGGCGATGATCGGCCACGCCAGCTCGCGCGCTCCCCGAATCGCCGCATCGTACGGCGCCATCCCGTCCTCGATATGCCGGTGCACGTTCTCCAGCATGATGATGGCATCATCCACCACAATGCCGATCGCCAGCACCATCGCGAGCAGGGTCAGCAGGTTGATCGAGAAACCCATCAGCAGCATCAGCAGGAAGGTACCGACCAAAGCCAGCGGGATTGCAACAGCGGGGATCAGGACGCTGCGTAGTGACCCGAGAAAAAGGTAGATCACCAGTAGTACGATCCCCAGAGCGAGACCAATGGTCAGAATCACTTCATTGATGGCACTTTCGATGTATTCGGTCGAGTCGTAGACGATCTCTGCCTGCAGACCCTCCGGCAGTTGGGGCTGTATCCGTTCGCGAAAGATGCTCCGGACTTCCGCGATCACATCAAGCGCGTTGGCATCCGGCGACAGTTCGATGCCGACGAAAGTCGCGTTCTGCCCGTTGAACCGCACTGAACTGTCGTAATTCTCGGAGCCGAGTTCGACCGTGGCGATATCCTCGATGCGCACCAGCGCACCGTTATCATCGCGCACGATCAGTCGTTCGAATTGTTCCGGCCGCGACAGGTCGGTGTCCGCGGTAAGCTCGATATTGATGGCCTGTCCCCGAGTCCGGCCCACGGCGGACAGCACGTTGTTCGCCTGCAACGCGGCCCGGACATCGCGCCCGGTCACGCCGTAGGCAGCCATCCGGTCGGCATCCAGCCAGAGCCGCATCGCGAATGTTTCTCCACCCAGAATCTCGGCCCGCTGAACGCCGGCGATGGTCGACAGTTCCGGCTCCACGACGCGGGTCAGGTAATCCGTGATCTGATTGTTGGCGAGGCGGTCGGAGAAGAACGACAGATACATCGCCGCAATGCTTTCGCCCACCGACAGCTGGACGACCGGCGCCTCCGCTTCCGCCGGCAGGTCCCCCCTGACCTTGTTCACCTGCGCGGCGATCTGCGTAAGTGCTTCGTTCGGGTCGTGCTCCAGGCGCAGAAAGGCCTGGATGACACTGAAACCCGGAACACTTGTCGAGACCAGATAGTCGATACCCTCGGCGGCGGCGACCTCCCGCTCCAGTGGGGTGGTGATGAATCCCTGGATCAGATTCGCGTCGGCACCGAAGTAACTCGTGCTGACGGTGACGACGGCGTTCCTGACCTCGGGAAACTGGCGCACATTGAGGTCGAAAATCGCGCGCATCCCGAGCAGGAGGATGAACAGGCTGACCACGGTCGCCAGGACCGGCTTGTTGATGAAGATATCCGTGAAACGCATGAGCGGTCCCGTGGCGTGGTTGGATCAGGCGTTATCCGGGCGCGGTGCCGGATCCTCGCTCGGTTTGGCGTCCTCGGTGATCGTTACCGGGGTTTGATTCTGCAGCTTGAGCAAGCCGCTGCTCGCGACCCATTCGCCGGCGTCGAGTCCCTCGGTGATCCGGATCAGATCGCCTCTTCGTTCTCCAGTCTGAACGAATCGTTCACGTACCCGGAGTTGCCCTTCATCGTCTTCATAAATGACAAAAACAGAATTGCCGAACGGATTGAATCGTATGGAGGTTTGAGGTAGGACCACGACACGGTCGGGTTCACCGACGGCCATGGTTACGCGCGCGAACTGGCCTGCCCTGAGTTTGCCCTCTGGATTGCCCAGCAGGCCCTGGACTTCGAAACTGCGCGAGGCCACGCGTACCCGGGGCTCGAGGGCGACAATCTCGCCATGAAACTTCTCTGCGAAGGCATCCACTGCGACTTCAATCGACTGGCCGGGTCGCACCTGTCCGAGGCGACGCTCGGTGAGTGTGAAATTGACGTGGATTGGATCAACCGATTCGAGGGTGACCATGGCATCGCCGGGGGATACGAACTGCCCCAGGTTGACGCGCCGGATGCCGAGCACGCCGTCAAAGGGAGCCAGGAGGCTTTTCTGGTTGATGCGGGCTCGCTGCGCCGCGACCGCTGCCCGTGCCTGCTCGGCTTCGCTTTGACGGCGTTGCACCTCGGCTTCGGAAACATTCTGTTCCCGAACGAGGCGGCGAACCCGTTGGAGTTCCTGCTCGGCAAGTCGTGCGGCGGCTTCCAGTCTCGAGATCTCGGCCTGATCGGATTCGGTGTCGAGGCGGAGGAGAAGTGTGCCTTCGGCAACCTGGGCGCCGGCCTCGAACAGGATGTCCCTTACGATGCCGCCGACCTCGGTGCTCAGAACGGCTCCCTGCACGGCTTGCAGCGTGCCGACCGACCGGACTTCCGGGGTCCAGTGTTCGATGCGGGCATTGGTCGCGGTAATGGTCGCGGTCGGCACCGGCATTTGATCGAAGAAGGCGTCGATCTGCCCATCGACGAACCACTTGAATCCGAAGATGCCGCCGAAAACCAGGCTTACACCGAGCAACATGAGTACGAATCGTTTGGTCATGGCGGGGTTCGCTTTGTGAAAACGAGCTTCAGTCGGGCCGCTCCGAGACGACCGGCTGCATGTTGTCGCGGAGCAATGCCCGAATTCTTTGGGCTTGTTCCGCAATGTTTCGGGTGTCTCTGATGTCTATCAGTGGCTGCCATCCAAGGCCGTTGAGCAGGGCCTGACTGTGCTGCAGCAGCAGCGCGTAGGGATCGCGCACCGCGTAGGCTTCGAGCAATCCATGAGCGTGGGCGAGGCTGTGCATGCCGACGTTCAGGCACCACGATCCGGCTGCGATCTCGACGGGGCGCAAGGTCGGTATGCCGGACAGGTCACCGGTGGCGACCGCTGTTGTCACCACTTGAGAGACTGCTTCGCAGATGGGCGCACCGGCTTCCGCAAGCGCCTTGCGTCGATCCGGCGATGCGCTGGCCCAGATGACCTCGGTGCTGACGTACTGCAGCAACTGGAAATGATCCGGGTGGCTCGAAATGAAATCGATATCCGTGAGGACCACCGCCAGCATGCGTTCGCGGCTGCTCAACGGGAGATGGGGGATCGGTTGGAAGGCCGTTGCCCGTCGCTTCAGATCCTCGGTGGCGATGGCCAGAAGTAGATCCTCCTTCGAGGCGAAGTGCTGGTACAGCGTTCCCGTCGCGTAATCGCAGGCTTCGGCCAGACGCGACATCTGCAGGTGCAGCAACCCTTCCCGACGGATGAATTCCTGCGCCTCGCGAACGAAAAGGCGCTCGCGGAGCTCCCGTTCACGGCGCTTGCGTTCCTGTGTGCTCATGAGTATTGATTATGGTCCGGATAATGAACCAGATTCAAGTTGCGTTGGGAACAGCACCGGAGCAGCGCCATCATTCACATGGCAATGATGCGGCCGCAGCTAGAACGTTCGCGGGAGAGAACCAGGGTAGGGTGCCGTGAGGCGCAGCCGAACCGGACCGATACCGCGTCGGCCCTGCCACCCGTGCGCCTGGGCCTCGAGCGGCGCAATTCGCTGCGCTCATTGGCACCCTACGCCTACATTTTTCATGTTCTTGGGTGGCCGGCATGGCCATGACGGTTAATGTGGTACAACTTTCAGAATAGACGGTGGAGCGTATGAGCGAACCTGCGATCTGGAGTCGGCGGCAGACCCTGCGGCTTTTTCTGGCTTCGGCACTTGCGCCCGGGGTCCTTGTGGCCGCCGCCCGCAGTCCCCGCGTCGGACTGGCGCTGGGCAGCGGCGGGGCCCGTGGTTTGGCGCATTTGCTGGTGTTCGAACTGCTGGATGACCTGGGGGTGCGGCCGTATCGGATCAGTGGTTCAAGTATCGGAGCCGTGATGGGCTCGCTTTATGCCGCGGGATTGTCCGGGGCGGACATTCGCCAATTACTCAATAGATTGACCGTAGCCAGCGATGAGCGCTGGATCGATTCGCTGCTGAAAGAGGATCTGATGCGCTGGTTCACCTTCCTCGAGCCGACGCTGCGAGGGGGTGGGATCATCAAGTCCGAAGCCTTCAGCCGATTTCTCGAAGAGGCCGCCGGGATTTCACGGTTCGACGAACTCGCGATCCCGTTGCGGGTGGTGGCGACCGATTACTGGGAAAGGGAGATGGTGGTCTTCGAATCGGGCGAACTATGGCCGGCTGTACAGGCCAGTATGGCCATGCCCGGCTTGTTCAGGCCAGTGAAGCACGCGGATCGGCTCCTTGTGGACGGAGGGCTTACCAATCCCGTGCCATTCGATCTTCTACCCGAGTGCGACATCGTCATCGGCGTGGATGTACTCGGGGTACGCACGGCCGACGCAACCGATCCGGATCCATCCTCACTGGACAACATCTTCAATACGTTCCAGATCATGCAGGCTTCGATTCTCCGAGAAAAGCTGAGGCAGGGTGAGCCCGATTTCCTGATTCGCCCGGAAGTTCGGGACATCCGCGTGATGGATTTTCATCGTTTCGAGGACATCCTGAGCCAGTCGAAACCCGCACTTTCAGGGCTGGAATCCGGACTCAAGAAACGGCTGGAGCGCTGATTTCCAGTCGAAATAGGCTGCCAATGGACGCAGCGCATCGGAGCACTCGAAACCGGGGGGCATCGTGGTGTCGGTGTGGTCCGGCTTCGCCCCACAGGTACCGTCCTGTGGGCTGCTGCCTCGCTAACTGTCATTGCCGGGGGGGTGTCCTGCGGGCCACCAAAAATGATTCGAGGCGTGCGGGCCAAAGGGCCGCATCCCGCGCCCCGTGCTCGCGTAATGGGCTCTGGTGCAGTGTGGTCCTGACACTTACGTTGGCGGTTGTCCAGCAGCCGACTGGCACCGATGTTGGTTAGTGGGTGCGACCCGACGGGTTCTGTTATAGTATTAGCGTATTCTAACGTACCGTTTCCGTTTGGGTGAAGATCACCCCGGTCGCCATGATCCGCGGCCGACCGGACCTGGTCTGGGGCTAGCAGGCAATTGGAGAGCGCGGATATGCCAAAGGTCACGCT
>SLHN01000054.1 GCA_007136145.1 Thioalkalivibrio sp. | reverse complement strand
CGTTGCGGCACAGCGCCCGTCCCCGAAGGGGTGGCCCGAAGGGCCAAGGGCGCTGTGCCGCAACGGCAGAGGGGATTCTGGTGCTTTTGATGTCTGAATTCACGGTTCACTCATCTGCGGCGAGCGGTTGCTGGTTTCCGTGTCGCGTCCGGTAGCTTTTGCCTTTGGTGGTTAGGATATGGGCATGATGTGCCAGCCGGTCGAGCAATGCGGTGGTCAGTTTTTCATCGCCGAAGACTTGAACCCATTCTGCGAAAGCCAGGTTGGTGGTCACGATGGTCGAACGCCGTTCGTAGCGCTCGGCCAGCAAGTTGAAAAGCAACTCGCCGCCGTCGCGCTTGAACGGGACGAATCCGAGTTCGTCGATGATCAGCAAGGGCACCTTCTGCAAGCGCCTGTGGAGCTTGCCGAGTATCCGCTCGTCGCGTGCCTCCATCAGTTCGCGCACCAGTTCGGCGGCCTTGTGGAAAGCCACGGCAAGGCGGCGGCGGGCCGCTTCAACGCCCAGGGCGATGGCCAGATGGGTCTTGCCGGTTCCGATCGGGCCGGCAATGACCACGTCATGCGCCTCGGCAACGAATCGGCAACTGGCCAGTTCCTGGACCCTGGGCCGGTTGATGCCATGCAGATTCTCCCACTCGATCTGATCAAGGGTCTTGATATCGGGAAACCGGGCTTGGCGCAACAGACGGCTGGCGGCATTTTCGTTGCGCGTGCGGATTTCCACATCGAGCAGTTCGCGCAAATACTCCTCGTAAGCCCATCCATCCTCGCGGGCCCGACGGGCGCACGCGGCATATTCGCGGGCCATGGCGGGAAGGCGCAAGGTGCGCAGATGGCTCTCAAGCACGGCTTGAAGCGGAGTGTCGTTCACTGCCCGGCTCCCGTCAGCAGCCGGTCATAATCGGCTGCGCTAGCGGCCTGGATCACATGAATCCGCAGAGCTCCGGGCACTTGCCCGTCATCAAGCATTGGACGGGCGGGCAAGTGCCCCGCCAGGGATATGAGCACCTTGTCCGCATCAAAGTCATCCGCGCCGGTTTCCGTAGAGAGTGCATCGAGCAGGACGCGCTGGACCAGTGGCTCGCCATGGTCGTTGATCGCACCAAGAATGCCGGCCAGGACACGGGCGGCTTTCTGTGGGCCATGCGTTGACTCCAGCAAGCCCCACAACTGCCCGTATGGCTGCCCGAGTTGTTCGATCAATTCCGGCGCCACCTGGCGAACAGCCTGGGGCTTGCGGGCCAGTTCCGGCAGGTAATCGCGGTATCGGATCGACTTTCCGCCCTTGGGCTGCAAGGGGTGGGTATGCTCCTGAGCGCGGCAAACCAGTCGTACGTCCTCGACGCCAACATAGGCGGTCGCCTCCAAACGGGCCCATGTGCTGGGCACCGAGTAGACCGCGCCCCGAATCGTCACGGTTGCACTGCGGCTGACACTCACGATCCGGACCTCGCGAGCATCAAAGGGCTTGCCCGGCAGCGGCTTCATGCTGAACTGGTCCTCATCGTAAAGCGCGCTCAGTCGGTGGCCATCGGCACCGAACGCCTGTTCCCGACGCCGGTCCAGATCCGCTTGGAGCCGTTGCGAAATCTCCGCAAGCGTTGCCCCCGCCACGATCGGCGTCAGATGCTGAAGGCGGATCGTTTTACCGCGTGACTCCACGCCTCCCTTGTCGTGACCTTCGCCCGGACGGGCAAAACACGGCTCGAATAAATAATGAGCGCACAAGGCTTGGAATCGTTCACTCAGTTGCCGTTCGCCTGTTCGGACACGACGCTTGACCGCCGAACTCAGGTTGTCGTAAACCAAACGGTGCGGGACGCAGCCCAGCATCTCGAACGCACGCACATGCGCGTCCAGGAAGCTGACCTGGTCGCATCGCTCGTAAAGCCATACCAAGTCACGCTTCGAGTACATCAGGCGCATCAGGAACTTCCAGACTCGCTTGCGCTGGCCGTTGAGGTCCACCGTGACCTCGAAAAAGTCGACTTGCGCCTCGTCGCCTGCGCGATGCACCAGCGGAACATACACTTCCGCCGTTTGCCGACGCCGCTCCGCGAGGTATTGCCGAACAGTCCGTTCGCAAATATGGTAGCCGTCCTCGATCAATTGGCGGTGTACCCGCGGCGAGGTGATCCGATGCTTCCCGGAAGTGCGCGATCGCCATTCATCGAGCAAAGCGTCAATACGAGGGCCAACCTCGTCCAAAACCCGTTTCCGGCGAACTGCCGACTCCCTCCGTAACGGCTCCGCTGACTCCAGATATTTGCGCACCGTCAACCGGTGCAAGCCCATCTCACGGGCTATCCGACGAATCCCATGACCCTCGTTGAAATGTTTATGCCTGATTACGTGTACCTGATCCATCTTGAGCATTCTCCTTTCCTTTCCGGCGCATCATTACGCCGGAAGAAACTATGCCCCAAGGTGGTACACTTTCTAAATGCCGAATGGTACAATTTCCAAATGCCGAATGGTACATTTTCCGAATGCCGCGGGCGATGGCCTAACGCAGCCGAATCCCTGCCAGGCGGGGGACAGGCAATGAAGGGACGGGGCTAGCCAACGTCCTTTTTTGCTCGCGACTAGCCTGTTTAGGATGACAAAAGAAGAGGAGACGACGATGAAGCGATGTTTCGTATTGTGGGTATGTGTTGGACTGACTGGCTGGGTACATGCGGGGGATGCCTTTCTGGCGTTCGAGGGTCGCCCGGAGACGAAAGCGGCGATTCAGGCCTTCGAAGATCAGGATCTCTATGTGCCCCTATCCGATGAAGTGCGACTCTGCACGTACAACATTCAAGATTTCTGGGAAGGACATGAGGAGCGCGAACGCACGTGGGAGCATGCCCATCAACAAGCCCGGGTCGCTGCGGCCATCATCGATGAAGTCAAGGCGGACGTTCTGATTCTTCAAGAATTTGAAAGCGCGGAGATGGTGCGCCTCTTGAATCAGTACATCGAACAACCCTATGCCGTAGGGTATATCACGGCATTTGGCTCCACCTGGGGCGATCTCAGCCGCTTGAACCTGGCCGTGTTGTCGCGGTTCCCTCTACAAAATGTGACGGAGCTGGATTTTGCCCCATTGGAGGGGCCGGGCCGTCCGACGCGCGGATTGCTGCGCTTTGAGCTGACAGAATGCGATGCGGTGTCGTTCCTGTTCTATAATCTTCACTTGAAATCGAACTGGGGCGATACCCACCGGAATCAGTCCCAGCGTCATAACTCGATGGTGTTATTGCGGGAGGATTGGGCAGCGTGGGCCGACACGCAATCCGACTCAACAACATGGGAAGTCATTGTGGCGGGTGATTTCAATGTCGACCCGGAACATCCGAGTTTTGCAGACGATCCCAGCCTGCGAACACTCGATGATATGCTGGATCTTTGGGCCGGTCGCTCCTTGAAAGAGCGCATAACTGTTCCCACACGGTACGGAGTGCCCCGACTGGAGTTTCCGCCTGTCGCGTTTGATCGTTTCTATGTCACCCCGGGCCTTGCCCAGGGTCCCTGGGTGGCTGGACAGACGGAGGTGCTGGCGAAGGGGGTGAATACGGCCGATGCCGAGGCCGTCGCCGGCGCAGATGAAGACATGGCCTCCGATCATTATCCCGTTTACTTGCAGTTATATCGATCGGATATCCCGTGACGGAGGTTTCACGATAAGATTGCACTGATGGACTACGGTCCGAGTACGCACTGCCATGAACATCCGAATTAAGTATCAAGCGACGTACACCTATGACGAACGCGTGTCGTTGTCCCCGCACATCATCCGCGTGTTTCCCCGAAGTGACATACGTACGCGTGTGATCGAGCAGAGCTTACATTGCGGGGGTGGTGCGAGTATCCAGTTCCATCGCGATCTGCACGACAACGATACCGCGTATTGCTTTTTCCCACTCGATACGCACCGTGTGGAGATTACGTTTAGCTCCACGCTGGCAATCACGCCCAGAAATCCGCTGGAGTTCTTGCTCAATACGCACGGACTATCCTTGCCACCAGTATACTCTCCTGCGGAAACTGCGCTTCTGGCACCGCACCTGACGACCCCCTTCGCCACCCCGCTGCCCGCACCGCTGGCACCGGAAGCTCCCCGGCCCACGGTCGAAACGCTCATGACGCTGTTGCGCTGGATGCACGAGAACATTCGGTATGAACGCCGCGATGAAGGGAATCCGTTACCCCCGGAACAATTGCTGGAGCAACGGGTTGGCTCCTGTCGCGACTTCATGGCGTTGCTGGTGGAAGTCCTGCGTCAAAACGGTGTCGCAGCCCGACTTGTCAGCGGCTATCTATGGGAAGACCCCACACTCATCCAGCGCGTCGCCGACCATGCCCTGCATGCGTGGGTCGAAGCGTATTTTCCCGGTGCAGGCTGGCTGGCACTGGATCCGACCAACGGCGTGTTTTGCGATCACCACGCGATTCCCGCCGCCGCCGGATTGACCCCGGAAGACATCGCCCCCGTCAGCGGCACCTACTACGGCGAGCGGCAGATCCCGGGCCATTTGGAAACCCGCTTGACGATCTCAGAGCACCCGGCATAGCCAGCAGCAACCGACTGTGGGCCGTGCTTCATTCTTCTGGCAATCCGAGCGGGATCCAATCGTGAATCGCCAGCAGTTTGAAACGCTCATCGACCAGCCGCTGGTCATGCACATAATCCTCTGTTGCCGTCACCTGCCAGGGACAGTCAAAATAGTGCTGTAGGCGTTCAACCAACTGAAAAAAGTTCAGTGCATCCTCGGCATTACTGTCAAAATGATAGAGGCCCGGTTCCTTGCGCTCAATTAATCGCATCAGGCCCAACGCAGTATCCGCCATTCTTGAGGTGGCAGGCAACCACCGCTCACTGGCACGAATGACTCCTTGCTGTTCATGCTGCTGCCAAAGATGTTCCAGCATCTGGTTGCCACCGCGGCCTTCCCCAATCTGCCAGCCCAGACGGGCAATCATCGCCTGCGGATTGGCCTGCCAAATGGCGTCCTCACAACGCATCTTGTATTGGCCATAGTCATCGCGGGCATTGCGCTCGGCATCAATGCCGTAAGGCCCCTGAGACGGAACGGAAAACACCATGGCCGAGCTGGTGAACACAAAGGGGATATCGGCCCGGGCGGATTCGGCCGCCAGCCATGCCGCCCAGTGTTCTGGACCCAATGCCACGTGGCACACCGCGTCCGCCTGAGAGTCCTGCCAAAAGTGTTCTGCGGCAGGGAGACCATCCGGCGGAATCCGATGGTGATCCCACGGCACCACCCGCCAACCGAACCGGGCGAACGTCTGCGCCACCACCGGCCCGAGCGTTCCGCTGATTCCCGTGATCAAAAGGGTGTTCATGCCCTCATTCTGCCCCCCTTGCGGTGTACTGTCAAAAGAGACCGCACAAGTCTCCGTCAGGGCGAGTCGAATGGAACCAGATTCCCCGCGTTTTCGTAGATCTCGCGCAACGTAGCATACGGACCGAGTTGCCGCAGAATGATGCGATAGACATCGGCCACATAAAATGCGTCATCCAACGCGCGATGGAACTCGCCACCGCTAACGCCCATGACGTTGGCGACATATTCCAGCCGATAACTCGCCAAACCATGGAACGTCCGTCTGAATAATTGCAAGGTGTCGACCGTGACATGAGGCGGCATCGGGTATCCGGCCCGCTCGATTTCGGCGGCCATAAACTGCACATCGAAGCGCGCATTATGCGCCAGCAAGATCGCGCCCTCGGTCAAGGCCGCGAATTCCGGATAGATCTCCTCAAAGGTCGGGGCCCCCTCCAAATCGGCTTGCGTAATGCCATGCACATTTTCCGCGTGATAAGAGATGGGATGCTGCGGATTCAGTAACCAATTCCCTTCCGCCACCTTGCGGAGCCCGACATAGCGAGCGGCACCGAGTTCAATGATACGATCATGGCGCGGGCTCAATCCTGTCGTTTCGGTATCAAACGAAACCCATACCAATCCATGGAGCGGGGTATCCGGTGTCGGGAGTTCCGCCGCGTAGGAGGCTGCCACAGCAGCATGATGGCGGGGCTGCTCCACCTCATCGCCCCATCCAGTCGCCGCAAACAGCCCCACTCCCACGACCAAGAAGAGGTAGACTCGGCGGTATACAGTGTCATGGATCATCATCGAACGCCTTTCCTTCACTCAACAAAACTCTACTCGTGCTCACACTCGAACATGTAAAGGTATCTGGAATCGGGCCGTAAGGAAAGGTTAAAGGTCGAGCGGCAAAGAGCGGCAAAGAATCGCCGCTGAGGTGTTGGGTTTCAGGTTAGGGTTCTCGTTCACGGCTCAGCGGAACGCGTCTCCCGCCCGCATTTACTGCTTGGCAGGGCGAACCTCAGGGTGAGCCGCGGAGGTCATCAAGAGACTCACTGGGTGCTCAGCCACGACAGCCACATTGTTCACATGAAGGACACGAAGAGTACGAAGGGGCGGCCCCGGCTCAATGAACTGCCGCCACGCAAATGTTATATGTTTAGACGTGGACCTTTACCAACGCGAGGCAATTGGACTCGCGGCCGCCGTTCCGTTGGACAAGGACGGATCGAAGGGCTTCAGCCATTGCGGGACTGCCGCCGCCTCCGGGCCACAGCGACCAGCCCAGCCCCCAGCACAAGCATGAGGCCCGCGCGACAGGAACCCGGCAGGAAGGTCTCGAAGACTCAACCGTTCCGGCCCTACAAAAAAGCCCTCCCGAAGGAGGGCTTTTTCAATTCGACTGACGTCTTCGTCAATTACTTGATGCGACGGCTCAGTCCGAACAAAGCAAGCAGGCCAACACCCAACAGAGCCATCGTGCCGGGCTCAGGAATAACCGAAAAACTCGCGACAAAGTTGTCGCCGTCGTTGTTGTCAAATTGCTCGCCCGGATCGGTACCCCACATACGAGCATGGACTTCCACTTGGTAATCGCCAACATCGAGTCCTTCAAGGATGTTGACTTGGAACGCGTCGCCGCCTTGAGTG